>JAAUUD010000129.1 GCA_012031655.1 Anaerolineae bacterium
ACAGCATCCCGCAACTGCGCGAGCGCGCCGCCACGCTGGGCTTTCAGGATGCCGTGCCGGGCGAAAGCCTGATCTGGGTGCAGGTGGATGGCTATGTGTATAACCAGCCAGACCCCACCGCCACACCCATCCGCTACACCCCAACCCCAGCCATCTACGAAGACAACTTTACCGGCTGGTTACGCCGCCAACTGGACCGCCTCCGCGCCCAATTCGAAAACTGGTCCGAGGAATAGCTGCATGGAAACTCTGAACCGCCGTATTTCCCTGGTGCTTTTTAGCCTGGCTGTGCCCGCCGCCATTTTGATTGGCCAGCTCATGTCCTTTCAGTTTCGGCTGAACCCTTCTATCAATGACTTTGAGCGCACCACCAGCGAGCGCGAAGCCGTCATCCAAACCATTGCCGCCAACCGGGGCCAGATTTACGACCGTGAAGGCGTGGTGCTCGCGGTCAATTCCTTTCAGTACCGCGTGGGGGTCAGCCCAGCGCTGGTGCTGGACCGCCGCGAAGCCGCCACAGAACTCGCCCGCCTGCTCGACCTGGATGAATCCGAACTCTACCGCCAGTTCCAGCCCAATCTGGACGGGCGTTATACCCCCTACCTGCAAATCGCAGGCCCGGTCGATAACCGCACCGCGCAGGCGGTCGAAGACCTGGACCTGAACGGGGTGGTTATCGAGCCGGTCGCCCTGCGGCGCTACCCGCAAGGCGACTTGTTCTCGCAACTGCTGGGCTTTGTGAACTACAGCGAACGCGGCTTTTTCGGCATTGAGGGCCAGTACGACGCCACCCTGGCGGGCACCTCCCGCCAGGTCGAAGCCGCCAACAGCCCCTTCAATATTGACGAAGTGCCAGACGCCCGCGATGGCCAGGACCTGATCCTGACCGTAGACCGGGATGTGCAATTCGTTGTGGAGGATGTGCTGCACAATGCGATTCTGGAGCAACAAGCGCGCGGCGGGACGATCATCGTGATGAACCCGCGCACGGGCGAAATCCTGGGCATGATGTCGCGCATTCTGGATGAAGCTGGCACCACCACAGTCCTGCCGAATGGCTCTGGCGATGTGGCCTATAACCCGGCTGTGGGCGAGATTTACGAACCCGGCAGCGTCATCAAGGTGGTTACGGCGGCGATTGCCCTGCAAGCCAGCCTGCCCGGCCTGGACCTGAACTGGACCTACAACAACCAGGGCTGCTTTGTGCAGGGCGGCGTGCAAATCTGCGACTGGGACCGCGTGCCCAAAGGCGCCGTGGACTTCCGCCGCTGCATTATCGACTCGCTGAACACCTGCACAGCCACCTGGTATAGCCTGCTGGGGCCCTCCAATGTTTACCCGGTGCTGCAAGAGTTTGGCTTTGGCACCCCCACGGGCATTGACCTGGAAGGCGAAGAAGGCGGCATCCTGAACCTCATTACCGACCCCACCTGGAGCGAGGCCAACTTTTTGAACATCAGCTATGGCCAGGGCATCTCCAGCACCGCGTTGCAAATGCTCAACGCGGTGAACGCCATCGCCAATGATGGCCTTTTGATGCAACCGCACATCGTCCATGCGCGGCGCGATGGCGAGCAGATTTTTGAAGTGACGCCGAACCCGGTTTCGCGCCCCATTTCGGCAGAGGTCGCCAACGCCGTCACCGAAATTATGGTGCAAACCCTGCGCCCCGGCACCCTGGACGCCGTGGCCGATGTGGAGGGCTACACCATCGCGGGTAAAACGGGCACCTCACAACAGATCGTAGGCGGGGCCCTACTCCAGCACCGAGTCCTGGGCGTCTTTTATTGGCTTCCTGCCCGCAGATGACCCCATCGTCTCCGCCATCGTGATTCTGGATCGCCCGGCGGGCTACTGGGGCAGCCAGACTGCTGCACCGGTGTTCCGGCAATTGATGGAACGCCTGGTGGTGGTGCTGGAAGTCCCGCCGGATAACATCCGGTTGGCGCTGCAAGCCAGCGGCGCGCAACCTTTTGGCCGCAACTAAACCTGGCGAGCTAAGCTTGGGATGATCTTTGATGGAAGTTAGCGACCTGCCATTCGCACTCACGCTGGGGAGCTTCACCTTTGTGCTGGTGGTGATGTGGGGCGAACCGTTTGTGGAAATGCTGCACCGCCTGCGCCTGGGCAAGCAAATTCGCCAGGCAGAGATTTTGCCGGGCCACCAGCACAAGCGCGGCACCCCCACCATGGGCGGGATCATCATTGTGGTGCCCACGCTGGCGCTCACGGTGGGCCTCAACCTGGCGGCGCTCATCCGCGAAGGGCTGACTGGCCAGAGTATCCTCATCCCGCTGTTTGTGCTGGTTGGCTTTGCTTTGCTGGGCGCCTGGGACGACCTGGAAGGGATCTTTGGGCGCACGGCGGCCCTTGGCGAGGGCATTTCCGCCCGGGCCAAGTTCCTGGCGCAATTCGGGCTGGCCGGGGCCACCGCCGGGACCATGAGCCTGGCCGGGGTGCAATTTGCGGATACCATCTCAATCCCGCTCTTTACCGAGCCGATCCCCATCCCCGCCTGGCTATGGGTGCCCCTGGCCGTGTTCATCATCATCGGCACCTCAAACGCGGTCAATCTGACCGACGGCATGGATGGGCTGGCGGGCATCATCACGGCCACGGCCTTTGCCGCCTACGGCATCATCGCCTCGATGCAGGACCAGACCTTTCTGGTGCAATTCTGCTTTATCCTGGTGGGGGCGTGCTTTGGCTTTCTGTGGTACAACGCCAAGCCCGCTCAGATGTTTATGGGCGATACCGGCTCGCTGGCGCTGGGCGCGGCGCTGGGCACCGTGGCACTGATGACAGGTCAATGGCTGCTGCTGCCCATCATCGCCATTATCCCCGTTGCAGAGGCGCTCAGCGTCATGATTCAGGTCTGGTATACGCGGCTCACCGGGGCACCGATGGGCAAGCGCATCTTCCGCCGGGCACCCTTGCACCACCACTTCGAGATGGGCACCTGGAGCGAAACCCAGGTGGTGCAGCGCTTCTGGCTGGTGGGCATCCTTTCTGCGATGGTGGGCATCGCCCTGATGTTGCTATGACCGATAAAGTGCTGGCCCCCCTGGCAGAGGCCCTGCGTTTCTCCACGGAAGACCTGCGCCAGAACCGGCAAGGCAAGCTCAGCATCCGCCAGAAAGGGCGGCTGTGGGCGCGCTGCCTGGGCACCCTGGCAGGCGGCCTGGCCCTGGCCCTGGCGCCGATCCTGCTCACCTGGCTACTGCTGGGTTGGTCCAATGCCCAACTGACCCAGGCCAACCTGGCAGACTCCCGCGCCTGGCTGGGCTATGCTGTGGGGCTGGCGCTGGGGGCCTTCTTTTTTGTGGCCAATTTTCGCGCTGTGTTCCTGCTGCCGGACCTGCTGGCCGCGCAGACGGTCCCGCTGGAAGCGCAGGCCCAGGTCTGGGGCCGCTACCTGGTGATAAAGCAGCGCCGCTTCGTGCTGGAACCGCCCAGCCTGGAGTTGATTCGGCATGGCGTGCGCTACCGGGTGTACTTCCTGCCCCTCTCCAACACGCTCCTGAGCCTGGAATTCGCCGACTAACGCCCCGCGTCAGCCTTTTGGAAGGTGCGGATTAGCCAGGCGGTGGGCAGGAGATTTCCCCCGCCTGCCGTTCCGCTCTATACTGAAGATGGGGAGTTGCTTGAACCCATCAACCAGCCAGAAGAAGGACGCGCGCCATGAAAAAACCGCTCTTTTTGTTCCTGATCCTAGTCACCGCCTGGGTTGGGGCTGCGACCATCGCCGGGGCCGCGCCGCTGCCCCAGGCCGAAGGCGAAATCCCACCCCGCGTGCTGGAGATCATCCCTTTCGCAGGCGAAGAATTTCGCCAGGAAGATACCATCACCTTTTACTTTGACCAACCGATGGACCGCGCCACCGTAGAGCAGGCACTCAGCAGCGATGCCGCCTCCCAGTTCGCCTTCGCTTGGGAGGATGACCTGACCCTGACGGCTACGCCCCTGCAAATAGCAGGCTGGGAACCCGCCTCGAAGATCACCTTTAGCCTGGATGCCAGCGCTCAGAGCGCCGCCGGGGTGCCGCTGGAAGAGCCTTTCAGCATCACCTATAACACGGTGGGCTACCTGGAAGTGGTCGAGGTGCTGCCCAGTGCAGACCAGGAGGGCGTCGAGACAGACACGCCCATCACCGTGATCTTTAACCGTCCGGTGGTGCCGCTCGTCTCCATCGAGGACCTGGAAGCCCTCCCCAATCCGCTGAACATCGAGCCGCCGATCCCAGGCACGGGCGAATGGCTGAACACCTCCATTTACCTCTTCCGTCCCGAAGGCGGCTTGCTAGGGGGGCGGCAGCACACCATAACGGTGGAAGCCGGGTTGCAAAGCCTGGATGGCGCCACACTACCGGAAGACTTCTCCTGGAGTTTTACCACCCTGCCCCCTGCCATCGCGGAGCTGAACCCGCGCAACGGCTCGGTTGATATCGCGCTGGAACCCGAAATTAAGGTCTACTTTACCCAACCAATGGACCCCGCCACCACCGACCCGGCCTTCAGCCTGACCAACAGGGCGGGCGCTTCTGTCCCGCTGACCGCCGAATGGACGCCTTTCTTTCGGTTGGCAACCATCACCGTGGCCGAACAGCTGGAACTGGAAACGGAATACACCTTTAGCGTGGATGCCAGCCAGGCCACCAGCAGCAGCGGCGCCTTTCTGGAAGCAGGCCGCAGCACCCGCTTCGTGACGGTGCCCTACCCAGCCATTGTGGAGACCTTCCCCCAGGATGGCGCCGAATACGCCCCACCCTATGGCGGCTTCGAGATCATGTTTAACACCTTCATTGACCGCGAAAGCCTGGTAGACCGCGTCATCATCGCGCCGGAACCCTGGCGCGATTACGACAGCTACTACTACGACTTCAGCAACCGCTACACCCTCTACTTCGACACCGAACCCAGCACAGACTACACCATCACCATCCTGCCGGGCATTGAAGACATTTATGGCAACGTCATCACCGAAGGCATGGTGGTGGAGTATCGAACGAGACCCTACGACCCCGAAATCGTGCTTAATGTGCCAGGTTATGTGGGCCTCTACAGCGCCTACACCGATAACACGCGCCTCTTTGCCACCCATCGCAATGTGCGCCGCCTGGACCTGAACCTGTGGGAACTGGATTTCGCGACCTTCTCGCGGCTCACTGGCCCGGGGCGGCGAGACTTCCGCGATAGCTGGCAGCCACCCGCCAGCAGCCTGTTGCGCGAGTGGAGCGTGCCGGTCCAGAGCCAGCAAGACCGCCGCCGCTACGAACTGCTCCTGCTGACTGCCGCCGAAGTCGGCAGCGGCATTCAGAATATCGAGTGCCTGGGAGCGCCCCCACCCGCATGCAGGTTGGCGACGTGGCCCAGGTGGCGTTCGAGGACCCGCGCCCGCTCCGCTTCCGCCAGGAGCCGAACCTGATGGGCGAAATCCTGCTGGAACTGGAACCCGGCAACCGCTTTACCCTGGTTGGTGGCCCGATTTGCGCGGATGGCTACCTGTGGTGGGAAACCAACTTCGAAGGGATGGAAGCCTGGGCCGCGGAAGGCACGCCGGGCAACTACTTTATGGAGATGGTAGAGCGCCGCAACATCCAGGTGCCCGCCGATGAAGTCGACCCGGAAGCCTTCCCTACTTTAGCGCCCGGCATTTACATGCTGGAGATGCAAGCGCCCGAAGTCACGATTTCTGGGCGCGATCCACTGGAGCATATCGCGGTGGTGGCCACGGCCAACATCACGCTCAAGTTCTCGATAGATAGCGTTTTTGCCTGGGTCACGGACCTGGAAAGCGGCTTGCCGCTGGCCGATGTGCCGGTCACCTTCTACAACGAAAACTTTCGCCAGCTGGGGCGGCTGAACACCAACGCAGACGGGGTCGCCCAGCTGGAAATTCCGCAGCTAGACGATCTTTACGTCACCCTGCGGGCCAGCGTCCAAACGCCACAAACCTTCGGGGTGGCGTCCTCCACGTGGGATAGCGGCATTGACCCCTGGCGCTTTGATGTGCGCACCGACTATCAACCCGAAGACTTTGCGGTCTACCTCTACACAGACCGCCCCATCTATCGCCCGGACCAGCCGGTTTACTTCCGTGGGGTGGCCCGCCGCCGCGACGATGTGCGCCTGAGCGTGCCCACTCTGGAAGGCAACAGCGTTCCCATCACCATCTACGACCCCGAAGACGAGATCATCTACGAGGGCAACGCAGCGCTCACCCCGCATGGCACCTTTTCTGGCAGCTTCGAACTCTCCCCCGAGGCCGCGCTGGGCTACTATCGCCTGGTGGCCGGGGTGGGCAGCAATCAGCGCCGCAGCTTTAGCCTGGGCTTTAGCGTGGCAGAATACGCCGCCCCTGAATTCCAGGTGGAAGTCACCCTGCCGAAGCGGAAGTCGCCCAGGCGAAGAAATTCAGGTGCGGGTGGAAAGCCGCTACTTCTTTGGCGGGGCCGTGAACAACGCAGACGTGGAATGGACCGTCGTCAGCAGCGACTACTTCTTTGACTACGCAGCACGCGGCTATTGGGACTTCATCAACCTTAGCGACGATGGCGGCCCCGGCGACTTTTACGACATCTACAACGAGGAAATCGCCAGCGGGAGCGGCACCACAAACGAGCAAGGCGTCTTTATGCTGAGCCTGCCCAGCAACCTCGGCGCCCGCCCCCAGAGCCAGACCTGGACCATCGAGGCGCGCATCACGGATGAAAGCGACCAATTGGTGGCTGGGCGCGCCCAGGTGGTTGTTCACCAGGGCGAAGTCTACCTGGGCCTGCAACCCGAAAACTACATCGGCGTGGCCGGGGACGAAACCAACGTCAACCTGGTGAGCGTGGATTGGGAAGGCGACCCGGTCCCCAGCCAGGTGGTGGAGTATCGCGTGGTGGAGCGGCGCTGGTCCAACGTGCAGGAAGAAGACGAGCTAGGCCGCACGGTCTTCACCTGGGAAGTCGAAGAAATCGAGATCCCCGGCGGCACGGGCGACCTGGCCACCGATGCCCAGGGCCAGGGGCAAATCACCTTTGTCCCGCCGCTGGGCGGGGTCTATCGGGTATATGCCACCACGCGCGACGACCTGGGGAATCCCGTCCGCACCTCAACATACCTGTGGGTCACGGGCGAGAACTACGTCTCCTGGCGCCAGCAAAACGCCAACACCTTCGATCTCATCACGGACGCGGACGAATATCGGGTGGGCGACACCGCCGAAATCCTCATCGCCAGCCCCTTCCAGGGCGAAACCACCGCGCTCATTACCATCGAGCGCAACGGGGTGCTGAGCTACGACGTGATGCGCATGGAAAAGAACAGCGCCGTCTACCGCCTGCCCATCACCGACGACTTCGCGCCGAATGTCTTCGTGAGCGTGATGCTGGTCAAGGGTGTGGACGAGTTCAACCCCTTTGCCGAGTTCCGGATGGGCCTCACGCAGCTCGCCGTGGATACACAGCAACTCGCGCTGAACGTGGAAGTCACGCCCAACGTGGACGTTGCCGCCGGAGAATTCGCCGGGCCAGGCAATGAAGTCACCTACACCGTCCGCACCACGGATTGGCAGGGCGAACCCGTGAGCGCGGAAGTGGGCATCAGCGTAACGGACCTTGCTGTGCTGACCATCGCCCCGCCCAACAGCGGCAGCCTGATGGAATATTTCTACAGCCAGCGCGGCATCTCCGTTCGCACCAGCACGCCCCTCACTGTCTCGGTGGATAAAGCCACCCAGACCATCATTGATACGGTTAAGGGTGGCGGCGGCGGCGGTGGCGAACAGGGCATCTTCGACATCCGCGAGGAATTTGTGGATACACCGGGCTGGGAGCCAAGCCTGGTCACGGATGAAAACGGCCTGGGCACCTTTGCGCTCACCCTGCCGGATAACCTGACCACCTGGCGCCTGGATGCCCGCGCTGTGACCGCTACCACGCCGCTGCTGGTCGGTCAGACCACCACGGACCTGCTCAGCACCCTGCCTTTGCTCATCCGCCCGGTGACGCCGCGCTTCCTCATCGTGGGGGATGTGGTCGAGTTCGGCGCAGTGGTTAACAATAACACTGGCAGCCCGCAAAGTGTGGCGGTTTCGTTGCAAGGCACCGGCTTTGAACTGGACCCCAGCACGCCGATCACCCAAACGGTCGAAATTTTGGCCGGGGCGCGGGCGCGGGTCAACTGGCGCGCTAGCGTGCTGGATGTGCCCGCCATTGACCTCACCTTCTTGGCTAACGGCAACAATGGCGAGTTCACCGATGCCAGCAAGCCGCCGCTGGGCCTGGGCGACGAGCGCCTGCTGCCAGTCTATAAATATCAGGTGCCCGAAACAGTAGGCACGGCGGGCGTACTGCGCGAGGAAGGCAGCCGCAGCGAGATCATCGCCCTGCCGCGCTGGTTCGAGGTCTCCCAGGGCGAGTTAACGGTTAACATCGACCGCTCGCTGGCGGGCGTCACGCTGGAAGGGCTGGATTACCTGCAAAACTTCCCCTACCAGTGCATCGAGCAAACCGTTAGCCGCTTCCTGCCCAACGTCATCACCCTGCGCGCCTTCCAGCAGCTTGGTGTGGAGGATGCCTCCCTCGAAGCCGACCTGAACCGTGAGGTCAATTTTGCGCTGCAACGCCTCTATGCCCAGCAAAAGTCGAACGGCGGCTGGGGCTGGTTCCCGCAGAGCGAGACCAACCCCGTGGTGACCGCTTATGCCGTGGTGGGGCTGGTCGAAGCCCGCAACAACGGCTACCCCGTGGCAGATAATGTCATCAACCGTGCCGTTGACTACCTGGAAGGCAGGATTAACGACTTCCCGCGCAACCCGCAACGGCACATCATCAACCGCCAGAGCTTGCTGCTCTACGCCGTGACGCTGGCGGGCTCGCCGAATGAAAGCGCCGCCTCTAACCTGCTGGCCTTCCGCAGCACCATGAACAACGATGCCAAAGCCTTTCTGGCGCTCACGTTGCTGGCCAGCCCGAACTTTACGGTTGCGCCAGGGAGTGTGATTAGCTATACGTTGCGCGTGAAAAACCACGGCGATGGAACGGTGGACTATGTGCGGCTGAAATTGCCT
>JAAUUD010000130.1 GCA_012031655.1 Anaerolineae bacterium
GGCACGCCCAACCAGCGCGCCTTGAGGTCCAGCAGCGCCATATCAATACCGGAGATGGCGCACATCAGGGTGCCGGTGGGGCCTTGCCAGTTGAAGTCGCGGTAGAGCTTGGTCCACAGGTAATCCACCCGGCGCGGGTCCTGCCCAATGAGCACCTCGCCCAGATGCCGGGTGGCGTGGTAGACCAACGGGCTGCCCGGCCAATTCGTGGCTTCGCCCACGCCGCTCAGCCCATCATCGGTGGTGATGCGGAGCAGCGTCCAGTTGTACTTGATGCCTTCCACCAACCAGACTTCGACCTTCTCAATCCGCATGGGTGTCCTCTTCTGTTGTTGTGTTCGGAAAAAGCAGGGCCTTCAGCGCTTCGTCAAAGTGGGCTTGCATGGCCCACTGCGCCTGGTCTGCGTCCTGGGCACGCAGCGCCACCAGGATGGCCGCATGGCGCGCCTGGACCTGGGCGTAGTCCTCCTCTGAAAACCGATGCCGCAGCCCGTGTATCACATTGGCGCGCATCACGTCCCGGATGGACTCTACCAGGTAATACAGGATGGGGTTGCGGGCGGCGGAGGCAATCTGCAAATGAAATTGCACGTCCTGCTCCGCGAAGCGCTGATGCTGGTGAATCTCGGCGCGCATGCGGGCAAAAGTGGCTTCCAGCGCAGCCAGGTCCTCGGCGGTGCAGCGTTCCGCAGCCAGCCGCACGCTCTGGATCTCCAGCCCGCGCCGCACCTCGATGAGGTCCTGAAAAGTGGCCGTCTGAAAGGCCACCGCCCGCGCAAAAAACTTGCGCAACAACGCGCTGGAGAGCGGCTTGATGACCGCGTTTTTGCCCGTGATGACCTCGATAATCCCTTCGCCTTGCAGGGTCTTGAGCGCCTCGCGGATCACCGGGCGGCTCACGCCGAAGTCCTCGGCCAGTTGCGCTTCGGAGGGCAGCGCGTCGCCCGGGGCCAGGTTTTGCTGGTCGATCCAGGCGACCAAGCCCTGCGTGACCTGGTCTGCCAGCGTCTCGCGCTTGACTTTCATCCAAACCCCCTGCCTGGCTGGTGCTACATAATCCGATATTTGGCGAAGGCGTCGGTGGCGCTCATGCCGGCCTCGATGGCCTGGCGCACCAGCTGTTCGCCCCGCGCTTTTTCAATCGCCCCGGCAAAAACCGGCTCCACGGCGGCTTGCGGCACCACGCACACCCCGTCAATATCCCCAAACAGGATGTCGCCAGCCCGCACCACCACCTCACCCATTTGATGGGCACCCGAAAATCGACCACCTTGCCGCGTGGTGCCTGGTCCTGGGCATAGGGGCCGTAAGAAAAGGTCGGGAAGCCCAACGCCAGGATGCCCCGTGTATCGCGCGAGTACCCGTTGACCACCGCACCATGCGCGCCCAGGTGCCGCGCACGGGTGCTCATCAGCTCTCCCCACAGCGCATAGTTCGGCGAGGCGCCCGCGCAGGCGTAGACCTCGCCCGGTTGCAGGCTATCCAGCGCTTCCAGCATCAGGCCAAAAGGCTTGGCAGTCCAGGGGTTGAGGGTGCTGGCCTGCCCTTCATAAACATCGGCTTCCAGCACGGTCATGGCCCGCCCAATAACCTGCATCTCGGCGCTCAGCGGGCGGATTTGTGGCGGCAAAAATTGCTGGTGCAGGCCCAACTGATCCATGATATCGCCCACTACAGCCGTAAACAGCTCGCGTTGTGCGATCGCGAACAGTTCAGCGTCGGTTTCCCAGAGGGGCATAACGTATCCTTGGGTAGTGGTTGCGGATAGCCTCAATATACAGTAAACTTTTCAGGGTGTAAAGATGTCTTACACCTTCGGCAAGCGGCCTGGCCAGAACGCCCTCAGCCCCGCAAAAGAGCAAAATGAGCAAGAAAAGGCTTGTTTTGCACATCCGGGGGACCTAAAGTCAAGTCAAGAGCGCAAGCCAAGACCCGCTTAGCGCAGCCCTGGAACGTAAGATAGTCTATCAGGCCAGGACTTATTCCATTGAAGGGGCCTGGCCCGGGCTGTACGATGAAGGATAGCGGTGGGGTGTTGAGGGCGCATGCCGCCCGATGCATCTCCGAATGCCTAAAGTGCAATTTTTTCCCTACGCAAGCACCGCCGGGCTGTTCCTGGCGCAACGGCGTGTGCGCTTGAAGTCCTTAGCCAGAAGGACGTTATCCGAATTCCGCAGGAGGTGTCAATGAACTGATGGACTGGCACGACACTCAAATTGGTTACATAAGTCCTTCTTTTATAGTTAGGAGTTTAGAAACATGTTGAAGAAGATTCTCCTGGTCGTTGTGGTGCTGTTTTTGGCCACTTTTGCCTTTGGCGCCAGCACCCCGCAACGCACCGCCGCGCAAGACAGCGAAACACCGCTCCTGGTGGCCATCAACAAAAGCGCAGACCAGCAATACTTCATCGACCTGCAAACCTCCTTTGGCGATACGGCCGAAGGCTTCGGCGGCGAATCCCGCACCTTTGATGCACGCCTGGACCCCAACCTGGGGATCAGCCTGGTCGAAGATGCGATTTCGGCGGGTGCGGCAGGGATCGCCATCACGGTGCCGGACCAGACCATCGGCCCGGCGATTGCGCAGTTGGCCTCGGATGCCGGGGTGGTGCTGATTGCCACTGATGACAGCATCCTGGACCAAAACGGCGAAACGGTGCCTTTTGTGGGCTTTAATGGCACGGACATGGGGACGCGGGTTGGCGAGGCTGCCGCTCAGCTCCTGACGGAAAGCGGCTGGCTGGAAGATGACAGCCTGCGCGTGGGCGTGCTTTCTGTGGAAGTGCAGACGCTTTCGGTGTGCAACGACCGCACCGACGCCGAAAAGGCGCAGATCAGCGCGGCAGGCGTGCCGGATGACCAGCTTTTCCCGGTGCCCTACACCGGCGAGACCCTCTCTGCCCAGGATGCCGCTGGTCCCATCATCACCGCCAACCCGGACATCACCAACTGGGTCGTCTTTGGCTGCAATGACGAAGGCGTGCTGGGTGCGCTCAACGCACTGGCCACCGCTGGCTTCAGCGCCGACAACATCATCGGCGTGGGCTTGGGTGCCTACGAAGCCTGCCGCCCCTGGGCCGCTGATCAGGATAGCGGCTTCAAGGCTGCCCTGTTCATCTCTGGCCTGGATGTGGGCGCCACCGCCGCCCAGGTGCTCTATGATGCCGTGGTCAACGGCGTGGAACCCCCCGCCGAAACCTTCGCCCCGACTTCCATCGTGACTCCTGAGAACTTCGCCGACGTGATGGACCCCATCTCGCTGGCCAACTGCTCTCAATAGTTGCGGCGCTTGTGCCCCTGGGGGCAGGGCCAACACCCTGCCCCTGTGGCAGCCCCGGTAGAATCGAGAAGCATGTGATGGTTCAGACAAGTGCAGCAATGGCACCGTCAGTCAGCGCACCGCCTTCTGGGGTCATGGAAATCCGGCACGTCAGCAAGGCTTTCCCCAATGTGGTGGCGCTGGATGATGTTTCGCTGGAGATCCGCCCGGGCGAAGTGCTGGCCTTTATGGGCGAGAACGGCGCGGGTAAATCCACGCTGTTGAAGATCCTGAATGGCGACTATCGCCCGGACAAGGGCACGCTCTCTATTGGCGGGCGCGAGGTCTCCTTCCCCAACCCCTACAGCGCACACAAAGCTGGCATCCGTGTTATTTATCAGGAGCCGGAAATCATCCCCTGGGTGGATGTGCCCGAAAACATCTGGGTCGGCGAGTTGCCCAAGCGCTTAGGCTTTGTGAATCGCCGCAAACTGCGGCAACTGGTCCAGGCCAGCCTGGCTGAATATGGTTTTGAGCATGTCCTGCCCGTGGATTTGATGGGCCATGAGCTTTCTTCTGCCCAGCGGCAACTGGTGGAGATCATGCGCGCACTGAAGTCTGAGGTGCGCTTTCTGGCCCTGGACGAACCCACCTCTTCGCTGACGGATGAAGAAGTGGACCGCCTGTTTGCCCTCATCCACCGCCTGCGAGACGCGGGCGTAGCCGTGATTTATGTGTCGCATCGCCTGCACGAGATCAAGCGCCTGTGCGATCGGGTGGCCATCCTGCGCGATGGCAAGCTGATCACGGTGCAGCCCGTCAGTGAAATCAGCGAAAACGAGATCGTCAGCCACATGGTGGGGCGCGAGCTCAAGGATGTCTTCCGCCGCACCAGCGCCGAACCCCGCGAAACCGTGCTGGAAGTCCGCAACCTGAACAGCGCCTGGCACCGCGACATCAACTTCCACATTCGTGCCGGGGAGATCGTCGGGTTTTCTGGGTTGGTGGGCGCCGGACGGACGGAACTGGCCAAGGTGCTCTTTGGGGTCTATCGCAAAACCAGCGGGCAAATCCTGCTGGAGGGGCAACCGGTCAACATCCGGCGGCCCTACGAAGCCATCACCAAAGGGATTGGCTTTGCGCCGGAAGACCGCAAGCGCGAAGGGCTGATCCTCATCCGAAGTGTGCTGGAGAACGCCTCGGTGGCCATCCTGCGGCAGATTTGCCGCCTGCACTTCATCCGGCGCGGCCTGGAGCGGCAAATCGTCACCCAGTTTGTGAGCAAGCTGCGCGTGGCCACGCCCTCGGTGGAGCAACACGTGGGCAAGCTTTCTGGCGGCAACCAGCAAAAGGTGGTGCTGGCGCGCTGGTTGGCGGTCAAGCCGCGAGTGCTGATTTTGGATGAGCCGACCCGGGGCATTGACGTGGGCGCCAAAGCCGAGATTTACGCCCTCCTGAACGAGCTGGCCGAACAGGGCATCGCCATCATTGTGATTAGCTCCGAAATGCCGGAGGTGCTGGGCCTCTCGGACCGTATTTATGTGATGCAGAATGGCCGCATCACCGGCGAACTCTCCCGCGCCGAGGCTACGGAAGAGAAAGTCCTGGAACTGGCGATGGCCGAAAACCTTTCTGCCGGGGCCCAGGGCGCTGCACGCGAGCAAGCAGAATTGGCGGAACCATGAGCATCGAACAAACCACACCTTCTTCGCAGGCCCCGGCCCAGGGGAGCTTCAAGCGGCCCAGGCTCAACCCCTGGCAATGGCTGGTCAAAAACATTGGCCCGGACAATATCTCGCTGTTGCTGGCGCTTGTCCTGCTGGTGGCCTTCATCACCAACGGGAGCTCGGCTTTTGGCCTGGAGGGGGGCGACAAGTTCTTCACCTGGCAAAACCTGATGAACAGCCTGGCGCAGGCGGTGGTGATCGTGGGGTTGCTGGCCATTGGCGAAACCGTGGTCATTGTGGCCGGGGGGTTGGATATTTCGGTCGGTTCGGTGGCCTCGATTGGCTCCGTTGTGGCGGCTTCGACGCTGGTTGGCGTGGGCACGGTGGGGTCTTTGAGCTTCATCCCACAGAATAACGTCTATGCTGCCGTGATGACAGGCATCGCTGCCGGGGCCATCGCTGGCGCGGTGAATGGGCTGATCGTAACCGTGCTGCGCGTGAACCCATCATTGCCACGCTGGGGACGCTGGCGGCCTTCGCGGGCATCGCCTTCTGGCTGGTGCCAGAAGGCAAACCTGTGGGCGTGGTCACCCAGCCGGACTTCACCTGGCTGGCACGCGGACGGCTCTTTACCTCCTGGCCTGTGCCGGACCTCTATGGCTCGCGCTGGACGGGCGTGCCCGTCCTCACCATGATCCTGCTGGGTGTGGCGGCGCTGTTCCACATCCTGATGACCTACACGGACTTTGGCCGCTCGATTTACGCCATCGGCGGCAACGAAACCGCCGCCCGGCTGGCCGGCATCAACGTGAACCGCGTTCGCGTCATCATGTATATGCTCTCGGGTGCGGTGGCGGGCCTGGCCGGGGTGCTGCTGGCCGCGCGCACTACCTCCGGCAATCCCATCAATGGCGTTGGGCTGGAACTGCAAGCCATCACGGCGGTCTTTTTAGGCGGGGCGCCACCACAGGCGGCAAGGGGAGCATCGTGGGCACCTTTTTAGCGGTGCTCATCGTGGGCGTGCTAAACAACGGCATGAACCTGCTGGGCATCAACACCTTTGCGCAACGGGTGGCCCTGGGCCTTTTGCTGGTGGGCGCGGTGGCGCTTTCTCAGTGGCGCCAGGCCCGTGCAGAAAAAACCCGCGCCCGGGCCATGGCCCGTCAGGGCTAGCGGGGTTTTTCGCCAGAGGGGGGCACCGCAGCCCCCCTCAGCGCACCCGGTCGCGGTATTGCGTGGGCGAGCACCCCACCGCCTTACGGAACAGCCGCGAAAAATAGTAGGGGTCCTCGTAGGCCAGGCAGGCGGCGATGTCCTTCACGCAGAGGTCGCTGGTCTCCAGAAGGTGGCAGGCGTAGCGGATTTTGAGCTGGATGAAGTAGTCAATCGGCGCAACGCCCAGGTGCGCCTTGAAGAGGTACGAAAAGTGCGAGACCGACAGGCCCGCCTGGGCAGCCATCTCCGCCAGGGAGGGGCGCTGGTCCAGGTGGTCGCGCAGGTAGGCCAGTGTGCGGTCGATGCTGCGTGGCAAGGCAGTTTTGCCGGGCTGAAAGGCCGGGTTAGCAAAAAAGAGCCAGCCAAAAATGCGGTGCAGGGCCAGCGCACAAAAGATCATCTGCCGGGTGGAAAAACCCTCCGCCAGCGCCGCATAGCACTCCTGAAAGGTCTCGGTGATGGGGCCATGAGCGCGCGGGTCCACCGTCATCACCAACTGGCCCGGCGGCAACTGTTGCAGGAACTGATAGGCGGTCTCGCCCCGGAAGTGCACCCAGTGAATCGACCAGGGCGCCTCCACAGACGCGCTATACAGGTGTGCTTCGCCGCTGGGGATGAGCAGGGCCTGGCCGGGTCCCACCTCCAGCGCGGCGCCGCCCACCTGGGCAAAGCCCCGGCCCGCCACGCAGTAGATCAGGATGTACTCTGCCGAGCCGGTTTCGCGTTCCCGATAGTGGTAGCGGGCTGCCGGGTACCAGCCAATATCGGTCACGAAGAGGGCGCGCAACAGGGGGTGGTTTTCGACTTCCTGCAAGAAGGGGCGCGGCACCACAAAATGAAGCTGCCCGGCAAACCCTTCCCGAATGTGCATCCTGAACATGCCGCTCGGACCTCATTGCAGCGTAAGATAATCTATCATAGCATCGTTTGTGCTATTGGGGCGGGCCGAGTGCGGTGCTAAGATGCGAAAAAAGTGGATGATTGGAGCCACCCATGGAAAATAAATTTTTTGAAAAAGCGGCCTGCTGGGAAGAAGACATCCTCATCCCCACCTATGGCGTTGGCCAGCCGGATAAAAACCCGATGTTCCTCGAAAAACGCGTCTACCAGGGCAGCAGCGGCGGGGTCTACCCGCACCCCATCATCGAGCGCGTTGCAGACGAAAAAGCGCCCCGCGCCTACCGCGCCGTTTTTCTGGAAAACCGCTACCTGCGCATCATGCTGCTGCCAGAGTTGGGCGGGCGGGTCCAGATGGCGCTGGACAAAACCAACGGCTATCATTTCGTCTACTACAACCGCGTGATCAAGCCTGCGCTGGTGGGCCTGGCAGGTCCCTGGATTTCAGGCGGCATCGAATTCAACTGGCCACAGCACCACCGCCCCAGCACCTTCGAGCCCGTGGACTACCGCCTGCAAACCAACCCAGACGGCAGTTGCACCGTGTGGGTCAGCGAGATTGAGCGCATGTTCCGCACCAAGGGCATGGCGGCCTTCACGCTCTATTCGGATGCGGCGTTTCTGGAGATCAAAGCCCAGCTTTACAACCGCACCCACCAGCCGCAGAGCTTTTTGTGGTGGGCCAACCCAGCCGTTCACGTCAACGACGACTATCAATCGGTTTTTCCACCGGATGTCCATGCAGTGATGGACCACGGCAAGCGCGCGGTTTCAGACTTTCCCATCGCCACCGGGACCTACTACAAGGTGGACTATGCGCCGGGCACGGATATTTCGCGCTATAAGAACATCCCGGTGCCGACTTCCTTTATGGCCTATCACTCGGACTATGATTTCATCGGTTGCTACGACCACGGCCAGCAGGCCGGGATGATGCACATCGCCAATCATCATCTGGTGCCGGGCAAAAAACAATGGACCTGGGGCAACGGCGATTTTGGCCGCGCCTGGGACCGCCAACTCACCGACGAGGACGGCCCTTACATCGAGCTGATGTGCGGGGCCTATACCGACAATCAACCGGACTTCACCTGGCTGCACCCCGGCGAGGAAAAGCGCTTCACCCAGGTCTTTATGCCCTACAAAGGCATTGGCGCAGCCAAAAACGCCTCGGCGGAGGTGGTGCTCAACCTGGAGGTGAAGCCGCAAAGCGCCTGGTTGGGCGTGTATGCCAGCCGCCCGCGCCGTGTGAGAGTTGAGCTGCTGCACCAGGGCCAGGCGATTTTCAGCCAGCAGGCGGACCTCTCGCCGGAGCAGGTGCTCACTGCCCTGGTGAACGTGCAAGCCGTGCCGCAGGCCCTCACGTTGCGCGTTTGCGATGCAGCAGGGCGCCAACTCCTGGCCTACACCCCCCTGCCGGCAGAAAAACCCGCCATCCCGAACCCCGCCACCCCGGCGCCTCCCCCGGCGGAGGTCACGTCTCAGGAGATGCTCTACCTGCACGGCCTGCACCTGGAGCAGTATCGCCATGCCACCTACGCCCCGGAACCCTACTACGCAGAAGCCCTGCGGCGCGACCCCGGCGATAGCCGCTGCAACAATGCCCTGGGGCGGCTTTTGCTGCGGCGCGGCAAGTTCGCAGAGGCGGAACCCTACTTCCGCAGCGCGATAGCCCGGCTCACGCAGCGCAACCCCAACCCCGCCGAGGGCGAAGCGCACTACAACCTGGGGCAGGCCCTGCGCTGGCAGGGGCGCTATGCCGAAGCCGAAGCCCCCTTCTATAAAGCCACCTGGGACGCCACCTGGCGCGCGCCAGGCGGCTTTGAACTGGCGCGGTTGGCCTGCCGCCGGGGCGCTTTGGGGGAGGCGCTCCCCTTGCTGGAGGAGGCGCTGGCCGCCAACCGTGACCATCACCAGGCGCG
>JAAUUD010000131.1 GCA_012031655.1 Anaerolineae bacterium
AGCCATTACAAGACCATTGGGTTCTGGTGGAGCGCCGCTGTTTGTTTCTTGCAGCGATAGGATTGTACTGGGCAGCATTCCTAAAGACCAGGCAACAAAAACTCCACGGGCAGTTGCACTCACCCACTGCTGCCAAGTCAAATGGTGCAAGACTTGCCGGAGTACTTGCCATTGTGCCAGACCGACGATTCCACCTTCCAACACGGTTGCGATTGTCACCATTGCCACAGCGATGAGCAGGTTGATGACAGGCGTAGCAGGTGGCGCAATTTGTTTATTAAAATCAGCCCCAACTAGAGCACTTCCCCCTAACCCGATGCATTCACTCCAAGCATTGGCAACCACCCACCGTCGCCAAATGTTCTATTTCAACGCTTTACTCCCTCTCATGGTATCAGCCTCAATCTGACGGCAGGAACGTTTCTAGAAGCACTTGGTCGAACAGATCACCAACTGGATCGGTACTGTCCGAAAAACTATTTGCCGTGATTGAAACGGTCAGACCAGCATCCGGTAAGTGATACATATTGGCCCGCCAGCCGAAAAGATCTTGAGCGCCGTCATGCCCCAATAATCTGCCAATTTCAGGAGAGCTAGCATACATAACGCCCAAGCCATATTCAAAGGGATCTAGGTCGGGATTGCGATCGCGCACCATTTCCTCTAGGGTGGCAGGAGAAAGCAACTCTCCAGAAAAGAGGGCTTGGGCAAAACGGTTCAGATCAGTCGGGTTAGAGACCATGCCACCGTCTGCTTGCTTGACTGAAAGAGAAGGATGAACTTGACTCAGAATATCTTCCAAAACGCCATCTCCATTTTCATCATAGTAGGACTTCACATATCCCCCTGGAATCTCTTCTGGGTAGGCATAGAAGGTATTTTCGAGTCCCAACGGTTCAAAAATTCGCGCTTGAAACTGATGTTCAAGGGGCGAATCGGTCACGGCTTCAACAATTTCTCCGAGTATTGTATAGTTCGGATTGCTGTAGCCAAACTGTCCTGGATTGCCCATTGGTTCTTTATCGTAAATCAGCGCTAGAAAATCTTCTGGCGCCCATTCTCTCTGAGCAATCTCTGGATTCTCCAGATAGGCTGCAACCAAATCTGCGCCATCGTCTCGAATGCCGCTCGTATGCCCAAGCAACTGTCGGATGGTGATTTGTTCGCCATTCGGTAGCCGGGCAGCGATCTCAGGTACCCATCGGCTCATCGGGTCATCTAAACTGAGTTTGCCTTCTTCTGCCAGCTGGAGGACGGTTGTGGCAGTGAAGACCTTGGTCACACTACCGATCACAAAGCGATCGTCTGAAGTCAGTGGTGTTTGATTTTCTAGATCAGAAAACCCTTGAGTCCGGGTCCAAATGCTGCCATCGGCAGACGTGACGGAGATCGAAATGCCAGGGAAGTTGCTCTCGGCTACAGCGTTCTCCAGGGCAGTTTGGAGGGCTGTCTGTAGTGCTGCGTCGCCAAAGTAAAAACTATCTGGTGTCAAGTCCTGAGATTGAACTCCTTCTAGTAGAATTAAGCCTTCTCGGTCTTGGGTGCTAATCAGGGAGCCGTTTTGAGTGTTTAGAAAAGTCAAATCGTCGAATGTAATGCCAAAGTTGAGTGTGAGTTGATCTTCACCAATGGTAAAATCGGCGATCGTAAAGTCGGGAATTGGCGGAAAGATGGTAATTTTCGGGGTGTTGGGCAATCGACCATCACCCAGCCGAAATTCATCCCTGCCTTGTCCTCCGGTAAGGATGCCACCGTCCGAATCGATAAGGATATCATCGCCGCCGCTGCCATTGAGAACATCTTGACCCACGCCGCCATCAAGTCGATCGTTGCCTTCTCCACCCCAGAGATAGTCATCTCCAGATTGACCGGTGAGGGTATCGTTGCCTACTCCGCCGATCAGCCAGTCATCTCCAGAACCGCCAGTGAGATGATCGTCTCCCTGGTTGCCGAATAAAAGATCATTTCCTGCATGTCCATTGCTCCAATCCTGACCTGCACATCCGAAAAATATATCGTTCGCACCTGACCCGTGAAACATATCATCGCCCGCTGTGCCAAGGCGGAGATTTGTAGGCTTCATTGTCCACTCTTCTGGATGAGAGGCTGATAGAGTCGCCGCCCATTGCATTTGTTGAGGAAAAGTGAATAAGTCAGTTAGAGCATATCCATTGCTACTCAGGCCTGAGCTATCCAATCCATAGGTAGAATCAGAGGTTGAAGGAAGGTTGAAACTTTGCATAAGTTTTCAATTGAAAATAGATGTGTCCTCTGCAACTGTTTAAAGACAATGGTTGCAGGCTTCGGTTGGGTTTAGTATGACCAGACATTAGTGAATGAGCATCGATCGCTGGGGCTTGTCCGATCGGGCACCTCATTTGGGACAAATTATGACCAGTCGGGCAATTTCCAATTCCTCCGTAAGCGGAACTGTAGCAGGCAACGCATACCCTATCGAGGAGACCTTCAGCGACGCCTTGAGCGATCTGATTCGTCGAGGCCCGGCAGATCATCGCCCAGGCGGTGGAGGCTGAATTGCAGGATTTTCTGGCGCAATATCGAGACCGTCGAGATGAATAAGGACGACAGGTCGTAGTGCGCAACGGCTACTGGCCCGAACGGACGATTACAACCGGGGTCGGGGAGGTTGAGATCTAAGTTCCCAAGGTTCGGGACCGCAGTGGTAGTGGCGTCAAATTCAACTCTAGGCTGTTGAGTTGGAAGCCCCTGCTGTTGCTACCAGTTCTTCCTGAGACAACATACTGGCCATTGTTACGGCGTTACAGCTCGATTAGCATTTAGCATAAATTTCAAATCAAAAGCTGAATCTGGACAACGAAACTGTCTGAAACCACTGAATGGTTGAGAAGGTTTACCCATCTCTCAACTTCAGCCTATAGTGGGTACAGACTGATGCAAGTTGATCATTCTAAACTTTTCCCACATACTTATAGCGGTTTTCAGTCGCATGAAGCACAGGTCAGTTGCTCAAGTCTATCCATACCAGTAGCCTCCTCAATGGAGGTGTACCTTACTCGTTCAGGAACCGCTATAAATAGGTGACAGAAGTAGTACTGGCTCATACCAAGCTCGTTGGCAACATCATTCAGCGATAGATTCTCACCCAAATGTGCTTAAATGTATTCAATTGCTTGCCTGAGCTTTTGTTTAGATAACCCATCTTCATATTCTTGAAAGCTATGATTCTTGGTAGAGTAGTAGCGCAATAAATGTGCCGCTAGCGCCGTTGTCATTTGTAGGCAAAGGTGATGTCCTCGAACTGCACGTTGCCTTGAACGGTGTTGAGCGGTAGTGAGTGATTCCCGTGGGAAATGGCCACTGGCCTATCCAGCAGTCCCATCACCCGCCGCACGGAGGCCATTGCCCGCTGATATTCGTCCGTGATTTCGCTCAGCTCGGTGAAGGGCCAGAGCAGGTCTTACACAATGAACACCATGAAGCCATAGGTGCCAACGGTGAGATTTCCCTGGAGCACGTCTCGCCCGCCCAAATAGAGAGTGATCACAAATCCAGATAGGATAAAGACCCGCAGCAGGGGCTGAAAGGCAACCAGCGGGCGATCGCCCGCTGGTTGCTGTGGCGATAGGCATCGCTTTCGGCGTAGACGCGATCGCGCTCATAGGCTTCGGCGGTGAAGCTTTTGATTGTGGCCATGCCGGAGAGGTTGTTGGCGAGGCGATCGCTAATCAGTCCGGCCTGGTCGCGCACCGCATCGTAGCGAGAACCCAGGCGAGACTGAAAGGCAAAGGCACCCCACAAAATCAAGGGAATCGGCAACATCGCTAGCCAGGCAATGCCCGGAGCCAGCAGCACAAAGCTGATGCCAACGGCAGTTACCCTTGTGAAGAAGCTGATTAAATATAGGGCACCAAAGTTGAGGAAGCGCTCTAGCTGGTTAATATCGTCATTGAGAATTGACAGCAGCGTTCCGGTGCTGCGGTCTTCAAAGTAGGCGAGTTCGAGGTCTTGCAGGTCTGCAGCGACGTCGGCAAGGACATCGACGCGCCGCTGCGAGCCGAGACCCTGGTCGCGCTCTCGGTCCCGCACCCGGCCAACACCGCGCACGACGGCGCGATCTTGGTCCACGACTTTCGCATCGAGCGGGCCGGCGTGATCTTGCCGCTCAGCGAGCAGAGCCTCGATCTGCGCTTCGGCACCCAGTTGCAGGCGGCTGCCAGGCGCCAGCGTGGCAAAATCCAGGCCATTGAGGATGAGCTGCTCGCCCATTGCGCCGGGGTCTGTGGTGTAGCCCTGCTGGCGCAGGGTTTCCAGCACTTGCAGGGACATCAGGTTGAGCTGGCGCTTGGGGTGCCCGGCTTTGCGGTCACCTTCGATGCCGTGGTTGGCCAGCAGGCGCGCTTCGGCCAGGCGCACGCGCTCGAAGGGGGTGGTTTTTCGCCGGGTGGGGGCGAATAGGTGATGCTATGAATGGTGGCCATATCCTTGAGTCCTCCCTACTTGGCGCTGATTGTAGCACGAAGTTGGACGCGCCCAAGCGGGCCGTGCTTTCTGCCTGCATCCCAGCTTGTCACCCCACCAACTTTCCACTACCATACAGGGAGCGTTAACCTGCCCGGACCCAGAGGCAAAGGCTACCATGCGAACTAAACTAATTTTGTTACTTGGCCTGTTGGCGTTGGTGTTCCCCAACCTGGGGGCGGCGGCCCCTGGGCAACAGGGGTTGCAAACTCTGCGCGTGATGTGGGGGCAATCCCCCTCTAACATCCCGCTTTTTTTTGAAGTGGTGGCTGGCTTTGAGGAAGACTACGAAGCCGCCAACCCCAATGTGGATGTGCAGATTGAACTGGTGGACCTGCCCGCCCTGCGCGACACCGTGCTGGAACGGGTCGAGGCCGGCAATCCGCCGGATCTCACCGTGATGCAGCGCAACCGCATTCCAGAGTTTGTGTCTCTGGGCCTGGTGGAGCCGATTGACCGCTTTTTGACGCGGGACTTCCGGCGGCGCTTTGTGCCGTCCATCATCAACGAAGGCGCCGTGTATCAGGGCCGCACCTTCGGCCTGCCCGTGGCCACCAGCACCCGCGCCCTCTACTATAACCTGGCGCTCTTTGAGCAAGCGGGCCTGGCTGGGCCGCCCGAAAGCTGGGAAGACCTGCGGGCTGCCAGCACCGCCATCAGCGGCCTGGACCGGGACGAGGAAGTCTATGGCCTGGGCTGGCAGGGCGGCGGCGGGCAGGAAACCGACACCTACTTCTACTACTTTTTGTGGGGCAACGGTGGCGACATCTACGACGCCAGCCAGACCCACGCCGCCCTCAACGCGCCGGAGGCCGTGCAGGCGCTGGAATTTGTGCAGCAGCTCATTGGGCAGGGCGGCACCCAGCCAGAACCCTACGCCGAACGCTACGACCGGCGCATCACGGTCGAGGAGTTGTTCCAGAATGGGCAGGTGGGGATGGTCATCTCCGGGCCGTGGCTGGTGGCCCGCCTGCGCCAGCAAGCCCCGGACCTGCGCTTTGGCGTGGCCCCGCTCCCCTATAACACCACGCCCGCCACCTATGGCGTCATCGACACGCTGATCATGCTCAGCACCGCCGAAAACAAGGCGCTGGCCTGGGGCTTTATGGAGTTTATCTACGCGGACGAGACCCGCCTGGCCTATGCCCAGGCGGCGGGCGTGCTGCCAGAGATGACCGCCGTGGCGCAGTCTCCGGCTTTTCAGGAGGACCCCCTGCTGCGGGTCTTTCTGGATTTGCTGCCCAACGCGCGCTTTTTGCCGCTCAGCACCCAGACCGAGGCCATCTCGGAACGGGTGATCGTGGCCCTGCGCGCTGTTTATCAGGGGTTGGTGGAACCACAGGCCGCGCTCGATGCGGCGGTCGGGGCGATTAATGCTTTGCTAGAAAACGAAGTGGCCGGGTGGTAGCGGGGGCGGCGTGCGCCCTGGCCGCCTTTGCCCTGGGGGAATGACCCATGCTTGCTCGCTGGTTGCGTTCGCGGCTGTTGATGATCGTGGTGGTGGCGCTGCTCTCCATTGGGCTGTTGCCCTTGCTGCTGCTGGGTGGGTTGGGCATCCGCACCTACGAAGCGCGTAGCCTGGAGACCATCGACCAGACCTCTGACCTGCTGAACGAGGCAGCCTTGCAGGACCTGCAAGCACGCTCCTCCGAGGTGGCTTTTCAGGTGGCGCGCTTTATGGAGCTACGCGAGCGCGATGTGCTGAACCTGGCCAGCTTCATCCCGGATGAAAACAACTACCTGGAATTTGCCGAGGCGCGGCAGGGCATTGTGTGGGCGGTGGACCCCCGCACAGAAGAAGAAACGCTGCTCTCGTTGTCGTTGTACCGCCAGGTGGTCTTCTTGAACCGGGATGGCATGGAGCGCGTGAAGGTGGAAAACGTCTGCTTTCCGCCCTATCCCTTTGATTGCGTGCTGGAACTCTCGCAGGACCTGCGCGATGTGAGCGACCCGGCCAGCCTGAGCTTCCCGGGCGAGGACCTCTTCGCCCAGTTGCGCCAGCTCACCGAAGGGGAAGTGTACGTGAGCCTGCCCACGGGGAACTACGTGCCGCTCAGCCAGGCCTACGGCGGCCAGCGCAACCGCTTCGGCGCCCGCTACGAGGGCGTGGTGTGGCTGGGCACGCCCATCTATGTGGGCGGGCAATTGCTGGGCTATGGGGTGCTGGCGCTGGACCAAACCCACCTCATCGAATTTGTGGCCCACCTGGACCCCACCGGCGACCGCCCGGTGGTGGAGCTGGCGCCGCAACTGGGCAACTTTGCCTATGTCCTCAACCCGCAGGGCGCGGCCCTGGCCCATGTGGAGCATAGCCGCATCGCGGGGCGCATGTCGGATGGCAGCCCGGCCCCGGCCATCAGCGCCGAAAACCCGCTGGGCGTCATCGACTTTAGCGCGATGGGCTTCCTGAACCCGACCTTCCCCAACCTGCTCCAGCGGGCAGAACGCCAACCCAGCGGCGTGCTGGGCCGCGTGGAGACGCCCAGCGAAGCGCCGCGTTCGCTGGCCTATGCCATCATCCCCTACTACACCGGCCCTAATTATGACACCAACCGGGGCTTTGGCGTGGTGGTGACCTCCGTGGACTCTGGTGCGCTGAACGTGGGCACGGACCTGTTTACCACCCGCGTTCGGAATGATGTTCAGGCGCTCATCGCCCAGTTTGGCGGGACCATCGGCCTGGTGACTTTGCTCATCGTCGGCTTTGCGTTGTTTATGGCGGTGCGGGTGGTGGCGCCGGTGCGCTCCGTGACGCACTACGCCCAGAAGCTGGAGCAGGATGGCCTGGACGCAGCCGAGATTGCCGAGCTACGCGCCGGCGGGGCAACTCCGAGATGGCGCAACTGGCGCGCACCTTCGGGACCATGGCCGAAACGGTCCAGGCCCGCGAGCGCGAAATTGCCGAGTTGCTGAAGCTGACCGACAGCGCCCTGGAAGACCGCGTGCGCGAGCTGCAATCGCTGGAGGCCGTCGGCAAGCAGCTCACCTCCACCCTCAAGCTGGGCGATGTGCTGGACCTGGCCACCGATTTGCTGGTGGGCCTGACCAGCGCCGAACGGGTACGCATCGTCCTTTCGCCCGGCGATGGCTCCGAGACGGTCATCCGTAGCGCGGGCGTGGGCCTGCCCGTGGAGGAGGCGGTTTCGGAGGTGGTGCCGCTGGCCCTGGAAGACCGGCCTATCGGGCAGTTCCGCCTGATGAAGCACCAGGGGACCTTCAGCCCGGAGGAAATCACCTTTGTGCGGCAACTGGGCGTGTGGATTAGCGTGGCGGTGAATAATGCGCGGCTCTTTGGGCGGGTGCAACAGCAGCAAACCCTGCTGGAAGAGAAAAACAACGAACTCATCCTGGCGAACCGGGCCAAAAGCGCCTTTCTGGCCAACATGAGCCACGAGCTACGCACCCCCATGAACGCCATCATCGGCTACACAGACCTGGTGCTCTCGGGTATGTATGGCGAAGTGCCCGAAAAACAGCGCGACCGCCTGGAACGCGTGATGAACAACAGCCGCCATTTGCTCTCGTTGATCAACGATGTGCTGGACCTCAGCAAGATCGAAGCGGGCAAGATGCAGCTCCACCTGGAGAGCTTCCCGGTGGTGAGCATGCTGGAGTCGGTGGTGGGCACCGCGCAGGCGCTCATCGACAAAAACCGTAACCTGCTGGTGCTGGACCTGGAAGGCGACCTGGGGTATATGGTGGCAGACGTAACCCGCGTGCGCCAGGTGCTTTTTAACCTGCTCAGCAACGCGGCCAAGTTCACGCACGATGGCCAGATCACGCTGCGGACCACCGTTATGGAACGCGACGGGCGCGAGTGGCTGCTGTTTGCGGTGGCGGATACGGGCATTGGCATTGAGCAGGAGAAGCTGAACGAGATTTTTGAGGAGTTCATCCAGGCGGATGCCTCCACCACGCGGCAATACGGCGGGACCGGCCTGGGCCTGAGCATCACGCGGCGCTTCTGCCAGATGATGGGCGGCGACATCTTCGTGAGCAGCCAGCCCGGCCAGGGCTCGACCTTCACGGTGCGCCTGCCGCGTGTGGTCAGCAACACCGGGCAGGAGGTGCCGCTGGGCAAGCCCGAAACCCCGCCCAGCGCCGCCCCAGCCGGGCAGCTCGCCATCCTGGTGATTGATGACGACGCCTCCGTGCGCGAGATCATGGCCGAATATCTGGAGCCAGAGGGCTTTCGGGTGGTGCTGGCCTCCAATGGGCAAGAGGGGCTGCGCCTGGCGCGGGCGTTGCGCCCCAACGCCATCACGCTGGATGTGCTGATGCCCGGCATGGATGGCTGGCAGGTGCTCACCCAGCTCAAGGCCGACCCCGACCTGGTCAACATCCCCCGTGATCGTGCTTTCCTTCATCGATTCGCGCAATATGGGCTTTGCGCTGGCGCGGCGGACTACCTGATCAAGCCGATTGACCGCCGCCGCCTGGTGGAGACGGTGCAGCTC
>JAAUUD010000132.1 GCA_012031655.1 Anaerolineae bacterium
TCTTCCGCCAGGGCAATCGCCGACTTGCCATCTTTGTTGGCGACGGTCGGATCGGCTCCGGCCTCGAACAGTTGCTTGACCAGATCCTGGTTCTGGGCCTGCACCGCCAGGTGCATTGGGGTGTTGCCATCTTCATCCTGCTGGTTTATCAGCTCGGCCAGATCCTGTTCTTCGTCCTCTTCCACCTGCTGCCCATGCTGATACTGCATCGCGTTGGTTCAGGGCCAGGGCGCTCTGAGCAGCAAAGGCGTGCAACCGCTCGGCGTGTTCGCGGTTGAAGGGGTGCCGCGCCAGCAGGTGCAAGAACCCAATCGGCTTTTTGTTCGTCTGCAGGGCAACCCCCAGATAAGCGCGCATCCCTTGTGCCTCTGCCTTCACGAACCAAGCTGGCGCGCTGTCCATGTCTTCGATCAGCAAAGGGCCGGGCGCTTCCAGCAGGTGCGTCAGCAGGGGCGCGTCTGCCATGGGGCGCTCCAGGGCCAGCGGGTCCGCAAAGGAGAGGCGCAGGCAGTCGCCGTGGCTGCGCGCCGCATAGGCCACGTTGTCGTTGGCCACCATAATACAGATGGCGCCAAATTCCAGAATGCTGCCGATGTGAACCAGGATGAGGTTCAGCACCTCGTTCAGGTCCAGGGTGCTGTTCAAGGCGATAGCCGTTGCCTGGAGTGCGCTGGCCAGCAGGCGTTGTTCGTACTCTGCAAAGGCGATTTGCAGGTATTCGGTGATGTCCATGGCCGCGCAGGTGATCCCAACCAGTTGGCCGCTTTCATCACGCAGCGGCCTCGAGGGTCAGGTTATAGTAGCGGGGTTTGCCACGCATGGTCATCTGCACCTCCTGGCGCAGGCCCTTACCCGTATCCAGCACACTCTGCTTGAGCTCGGTCAGCAACTCGGCCTCGGCAGGGACTTCCATCACATCACGGTCATGTTTGCCCAGCATGGCTTCGGCTTCTTCATCAGAGACCAAGGGGTTGTGCACCCAGGTATAGCACAGGTCTAGCCCCTGGTTAAAAACCACAATGGGCGCTCCGTGCAAGGCGGCTCGGAAGCGCTCTTCACTGAGGCGAAGCTGCTCCTGGGTAGACAGGGGCCGTTGTTGATAAATGGGAACTCCCACTCGGCTACCCCGCCCATTGCAGGCGGCTTGCCAGAGAATACGCGTGCGCTGAGCGGTTTTGTTGCTGGGTTTCATCCATGTGAGTGCTCCACTGTGCGTGGAGATATTCCCGCCCAATACTAAGCGTATCATAGTACTGCCCTGGATACAAGGTACTGCCCTGGATGCAAGCAACTCCCCCAGGTTTAGACATTACGGATGAGTAAGGTGGGCTCCACGGTCCGCAGGCGGAACACCTCCGAGATGTCGCGCCGGGTGAGCAAACCCAGGAAGTTCGGCCCCAGCACCACCGGCAACGCGTCCATCGGCTGAGACGCCCCACTGTCCATGCGTTGCTGCGCTTCGAAGAGGTCGTCGGTGGGTTGCAGGCGCGGGATGTCCGTCAGCATAAATTTGCGCAGGCGGTCTTCCGGGTTGTTTTTGTCCAGCGCCTTCAACAGCACAGGATAGGTCACCAGCCCCACCAAGCGCTCGTTCTCGCACACCGGGAAGGTCGATTGCAGCCCGCTCAACACCGCAGCGACGGCTTCGCGCAAGGTGGTTTCGGGCGAGAAGTGCGCCACATTGCGCGAATACGCATGCTCCACGCGCATTCCGCGCAGCACAGCGCGCAGTTGCGTCAGGCGTTCCTCGTGCCCGGCCCCGATGTAAACGAAAAAGGCAATAAAGATCAGGAAGAGGCCGCCGCCACTAAAGCCCACCAGCCCCAGAAAGAGCGCTGTCACCCGCCCAATCGCCGCCGCAATCGAGGTTGCGCGGGTGTATGGCATGGCGGTAGCCAGGAGCGCACGCAACACCCGCCCGCCGTCCATCGGGAAGGCCGGCAGCAGGTTAAACAGCCCCAGAAACACGTTATAGATGAACACATAAGTAAACACTGCCGAAAAAGTGATGCTTTCCAGGTCCGTAAGATGGTAATCGGACTGAGCAACTCCACCGCGCCCAGCAAAAAGACGGGCAAAGACAGCAAGGCCAGCAGCAAGTTCACCGCCGGGCCAGCCAGCGCCACCACCAGCTCCTTGGTAGGGTCCTCCGGAATTTCTTCTAGCTGGGCCACGCCGCCAATCGGCAGCAGGATGATCTCGCGCACGGAGACGCCATAGCGCAAGGCAACCACGCTGTGCCCCAACTCGTGCAGGGTGACGATCACAAACAGGATCAACACCACGATCACGCCAAACAGCGCGCCCACCAACCCGGCATCCGCCACCAACCCAAATTGGATGGCCGCCCATACCAGGATCAAGGGAAAAGTCACGTGCATCCGAATGGCAATGCCCAGGATCGAAAATAGTTTTAGCGAACTCCCCATTTGTTGTTTTCCTCTGGCTTGTGGGATACTCCACTGTTTAGCCTAACGGAAAACCAACCCCTGTACAGGCTGTGGAGTCCAGCTTTGGAGGGGGCCAGGTGGAGGAATTGCCAACGGCCAGGTGGCTAGCCCAGGGCTACGTCCAGGCACATCATGACCGCAGGCGAGTTCTCGGTAACTCCCCCTGCCCGCTGGCCCGGCGGGCCGCCGGCCACATGTCCTAAGGGGTGATGGTTCAGCTTACCCAACTTAAAACAGTCTTTCGTCCGATGGTCAGCGCGGCTTGCCCTGATAGGCTGGGAGGAAACGGAATGCAAGTGTGAGTTTACAGGGAGCCAGGAATGCAAAGCGAACACCGTGATCTGATTGAAAGCCTGCAGAGGCGCCTGGTTGACCTGGACAAACAGCTGGAGGAACTGGCCGATGAAACGATGCGTAGCGCAGGTCCCCAGAAAAAGCGGGTGCGTAACCGCCTGGTGGAACTCCGTTACGAACGCGACCAGCTTCAGGCGCAAATTCAGGCCGCGCAGCACGCCCGGCAAAAGCCCTTGCCAGCGCTACGTGCCAGCCTCTCCCGCACCCGGGCCGCCCTGCAAGGCGCCCTCGAACGGAGCTTGCAGCAAGCCCGGCGTGGTGAATCTCGCTAACTGCCAAGCTATTCAGCCATCAAAAAGCCCGATCCAATTCACCTCTATCCAGCCAAGTCGAAGGACCCAGAACAAGGAGCACAACCATGCAAGCTAAATTTGGCGATACCGTAAAAGTCCACTTCGTAGGCCGCTTGCCCGATGGGCAGGTTTTTGCCCAGTCTCAACCCGGCAATCCGGTTGAATTTCGCATTGGGGAAAAACGCCTGCTGCCTGGCTTTGAGCAAGCCGTGGTGGGGATGCAACCCGGCGAAACCAAGACCGAAGCCATCCCCCCGGCGCTGGGCTACGGCCTGCACGACCCCGCCCAACTGGTGACGGTAACCCGCGAGCAACTGGGTGATGAAGCCAGCGTGGGCGAGCGCTACACCTTGCGCGCCACCAATGGCGACCAAGTGACCGCAACCGTGGTCGAGCTTTCTGATGAAACCGTCTTGCTGGACGCCAACCACCCCCTTGCTGGGCAGGAAATCGTCTTTGATATTCACCTGCTGGAGATCGTCTAGCGCTGAACTTTTGCCTGGGGAGCGGAACCATTCAGCCCGCTCCCCGGCAGCCTGATCCCCCCTATTCCGAAGACCAGGCCGTTTCAAAATCCGCATACAAAGTTAAGCCGCCATCGATAAAGAGCGTCTGGCCTGTGATGTAAGCGGCCAGGTCGCTGCACAGGAAGGCGGCGGCTTCGGCCATTTCTTCGGCTTCGCCAGCGCGGCGCATGGGGATATGGCTTTCCACCTGCGCCCGCTTTTCGGGATCATCCACCCAGGCCCGGTTGATGGGCGTGATGGTGGCGCCCGGCCCAATGCCGTTCACGCGGATGTTATGCCCGGCGTACTCCAGCGCCAGAGTGCGCGTGAGGTTCTGCATCCCGCCCTTGCTGACGCTATAGCCCACAAAGCGCGGCTTGGGGATGATCTGGTGCACGCTGGAAACATTGATGATCACGCCGGGTTTTTCCTGCGCCAGCCAATGTTGGATGGCGCGCTGGGCGCACCTAAAGGCGCCAACGGTGTTGATGTTGATCACCTGGATGAACTTTTCGACATCCAGCATGTGGCTATCCGCGGCAATCTGGATGCCTGCGTTGTTGATCAGGAAATCGACCGTGCCCCAGGCCGCGATGACCTCCTCAAACATGCGCTCCACATCTTCCTTTTTGCTGACATCCGCCTGAATCAGTAAATCCTGGCCGCCGTGCTGCTGCACCTGGTTCCGGCACCAGGCTATCGATTGTTCAGTGGCTTCGGCCTCGGCGCGATTGCTGCGAAAGTTGATGGCCACATCGGCGCCATACTCCGCCATCTTGATGGCAATCGCCTGCCCAATGCCACTACTCCCCCCCGTCACCAGCACCTTTTGCCTGCAATCCCTTTCATGTCCTCGCGCTCCTTGTGTTAAAACCCCGCTCAACAAAAAAACCAGCCTGCCTGCCGGGTTGTGGCCCAACAGCGCCAGCAATGCAGGGGCTTTCCCATGCCAGGGATCGGAAGGCACCGCTTCAAGCCTACTCAGGAACGCGCGGACTGGCAACCGGCCAGGCTGGCCGCGCTTCCCGTGTGGGAATGGGCCACCTGACCCACACGAAGCGCACCGCCTAGCGCATCTCAGCAGGCGCGGCATCGCTTAGGATGCAAAGAAAGCACATTGTACGGAGGGTTCCCCATTTATAATGGATATTTTCAGGCAACAAGACCTACAACACCTGCTGGAAAACGAAGCACTACCCAGCCTTGCGCTCTATATGCCCACCGTGCGCGCCGGTCCCGACACGCGCCAAAACCCCGTGCGCTTCAAGAACCTGCTTCAGACCGCTGAGGAGCGCCTGACCGCGGCCACCTCGCGCGAGGTGGCCGCGCAAGTGCTGGCGCCGGCGCAGCCCATGCAGGCGGACATGAACTTCTGGCAACAGCAGGCCGCCGGGCTGGCCCTCTTTGCCAGCCCGGCTGAACTCCTGACCTATCGCCTGCCCTTGCATTTCCCGGAGCGGGTGGTGGTGGGCACGCGCTATCACATCAAGCCGCTTATCCCCTATTGGGACCAGAACGGCTACTTTTATCTGTTGGTGCTCAGCATGCACAGCGTCCATTTTACCAGTGCACCCGCTTCACCTTCTCAGAAATCACCCTGGCGGACATGCCCACCCACATTGATGAAGCGCTGGCCTTTGATGATCCCGAAGCGCGCCTGAACCTGCACATCGCCGCCGATGCCATGTTCCACGGCCACGACCCCTCAGACGACGCAGTGCGCAAGGTCAACATCGAGCGCTTTCTGCAACAGGTCGAAAAAGAGGTCTCTCGCTATCTGAACCAGGAGCACGCGCCGTTGCTGCTGGCCGGGGTCGATTATCTGCTGGATATTTACGCCAACATCAACCCGTATCCACACCTCATCACCGATCACCAGATCAGCGGAAATCACGAACATACCTCCCCAGAGACGCTGCACCGCATGGCCGTTGAACTGATGCAGCCCTATTTTATGCAAGCCCAACGCCAGGCCGTGGCCGATTACCGCCAGTTGGCCGCCACCTCGGAACAAGCCAACGCACAGATTGTCGAGGTGCTCACGGCGGCGTATCAGGGCCGTGTGCGCGCGCTGATGGTTTCGGAAGATGACCAGTGCTGGGGCACCTTCGACCCGCTCCGGCTCCGCGCTGACATCAACACAGCCCCCCAACCCGGCGACGAAGACCTGCTGGACCTGGCCGTGGCCCTCACCTTGCGCAACGGTGGCGAGGTGCATGCCATGCCCGGCGCTAACCTGCCAGACGACGCCCCCCTGGCGGCGGTGTATCGCTACTGAGCCACCCGCCGCCCGCCCTACCCAACCCTACTATGGTTAAGAAAGAGGATTTTAACGCCCATGAGCCTGGCTGCGTTAACAAGCACCACCCCCCGCATTCTGTTGATCTCGCCCCCCAGCGCTGACCCGCGCCTGACGCAACGCATCCGCAACCACTTGCGGCAGGCGTTTGGGGCAGGGAACGTCATGACTTACGACCCGGACCTGGACGAGGACAGCGCTCGCGACCCGCTGGAGCTTCTGCGCCACGACTTCCAGAGTTATAACATCGCGCTGGTCCTGGTGGATCAGCGTTGGCCGCGCGCGGCCTGGCTGGATGATCCCGAACACCCGGTTCACGAAGACATCGCGCAGGTGATGAAAATCCCCACGGTAGAAGTGATTCCGCTGCTGGTGATGCCGGCCAGCCTGCCGCCCGCCCAGGCTCTGCCAGCGGACCTTCAGGCGCTCTCTGCCTTGCCGAGCTTCAGCATGCGCCCAGATACCCACTTCGAAGCCGACATGAACAGCCTGATCAGCAGCCTGAGCGGCCAACGGCGGCTGGGCATTCGTGGCTTGCTGTGCGGGGCTATTTTTGCGCTCTCCGTGGCGACCTTCGGCTTGCTGGCGCTGGTTGCGTTGCTGTTGGGGCCTCTGTGGTAAAGCGCCTTAGCCCTCAGCCAGCATTTGCTGGTAGAGCGCTTCGACATCCTTGCGCTGGCACAGGTTCGTCCCGGGCGACATCACCGTAGCCGACCCCGCCGCAATGCCATAGCGCACGGCGTCTTCCAGCGGGCGCCCTGCCGCCAGCGCCGTCACGATGCCGCCCACCATGCTATCGCCCGCCCCAATCGTGCTACGTTGTGGCACGGTGGGGGCGTGGAAGCGGTGGGCCTGATCGCGCGTGATCAACGTGGCTCCAGCGTTGCCCTGCGAAACCACCACCACCTCACACTTCCGGGCCCTGACCAGTTGGCGGGCGGCGTCTTCCAGTTGGGCCTGGCCCACGATCTCCTCCAGCCCGACTAGCTGGGCTAACTCGCGCAGGTTCGGCTTGATGAGATAGGCGCAGCCTTCGTCCACCGCCTGGCGCAGCGCCTCGCCCGAGGTATCCAGGATAACGCGGGCTTGCATCTGCTCCGCGATTTCGCGCAATTGGACGTAAAACCCCGTGGGCACCCCCGGCGGCAAGCTGCCGCTCGCCACCAGGAACTGCACCCCAGAGAGGTCCTCCAGCAGGCGCAGTAGCCCCTGCCATTCGTGGGTTTGCATATGCGGACCGGGGAGGGTCAGGCGATATTCGCGCCCGCTGGTGCGCTCGAACAGCGTCAGGCTCATGCGGACTTCGCCCTGCATGGGCACCGTTTGCGTCTGAATCCCTTCTTTTGCCAGCAGGGTCACCAGCTTATGCCCATTGAGGGCATCTGCCGGAAAGAGCGCCAGCGGTTGACCAGCCAGGCGCTGCACCACGCGGGCCACATTAACACCGCCGCCACCGGGTTCAAAAACCGCAGGCGAGCCGCGCAACTTGGCTTCGGGCATCACGGATTCAACCGTCGAGCTGACGTCCAGCGCGGGGTTCATGGTGAGGGTCACGATCTTGGGTTTGGCCATGCTGGTTTGCCTCCTCGGTGCTGCTCAGGGGGTGAGGATGTGATTGCGGAGTTCCTGCTGGGCGAGTTCAATGCGCTTGTATTGCTCTTGGGCAATCGCGCGCATCTCATCTGGCAGAGCGGTGCGCAGCACATCGCGGTAGGTCTCCAGCACATCGCGCTCTCCACCCAGCAAGGCCCGCAGAACCGCGACTGCGTCGTTATCTTGCAGGGCAGCGCGCAGCACGGCCTCACCCTGGCGCGAGCGCCCCACCATGCCAGAGAAAATCTCTTCGTCGCCCCGCAGCAGTTGCTTCAGGTTGACCAGTTCCCAGACGAACTGGCGCCGCTCCACCGCCAGGTCTGCCAGCACATCGCGGAGCGGGCCGCTGGGGAAAGCCTGCTCCGCCATGTTTAAGTGATCCGTGGAGCGCTCGCAGGCGTCGATCAGGTCCAGCAAGGCGCGAATACTACCTTCATCATGCATTGGGTCTCCTCCTGAGGATGATTTTTCGCTGGGCATTTAGCGGTCCGCCGGGCGCAGGTCGCCCGCCAGGGTCGCCAGCGCGTGATGTGCATTGCGTAGCAGGTCGGGGTCCAGGGCGTGCCCGGCGGCAATGAGCGCCGCGCTAAGCTCGCGTTCTTCGGGCGGGCGGCGCACCTCCAGGCTGGCCACCGGGCGATTTTCGGCATCCAGCCACCAGGCGCTAAAGCTGCCCGCCGCCACCTGCCCACGATAGACGACCTGCTCGCCCAGGGCAGGCTCGCCCCACAGTTCCAGGGCGTGGTCCAACAGTTGCGAAAAGCGATAGGGTACGTATTCAAAGCGCGCTGGCTTGCCGGTCACCATGCCGCGCACAGCACAATATGGCGATAGTGGGTGGTCAAGGGTGTTCTTCCTTTCAATCACTAATGATCAATCACTAATGAATAGGCCCTGGCGCACGCTCAGCGCAGGGCTTGCAACAACTGCTGCACCTCCGCATCGGTGGTCTGGCTAAATTCACTGTACCACAGCCCCACCCCCAGGAAAGGCTCCGGGGTCATCAGGCAGATGACCTCATCCGCCACCTGTTCCAGGGCTTCGCAAACGTCCTGGGGCGCCGCCGGGACCGCCACCAACACGCGCCGGGGGTGGTGCTGGCGCAGGGCCAGCACCGCAACGCGCATGGTGGCCCCGGTCGCCAGCCCATCATCAACCAGCAAGGTGGTTTTCCCGGCCAGGTGCAGCGGACCGCGCCCCTGGCGATAGGCGGCTTCGCGGCGCTCTAGTTCGCGGCGTTCGCGGGCTTCGATGGCCTGGAGGGTGTCGGGGCTAATCCCCAGGTAGTCCACAATCTCCAGGTTCAGCACGCGAGCCCCACCAGAGGCAATGGCGCCCAGGGCCAGTTCTTCCTGGCCTGGCACGCCCAGCTTCCGCACCACGAAGACATCCAGCGGGGCCTCTAGCCGCCGCGCGACCTCGTAGGCCACCGGGACCCCCCGCGCGGCCAGC
>JAAUUD010000004.1 GCA_012031655.1 Anaerolineae bacterium
GTGCGACGGCACGATGGTGTGGTCGAGTTCGATCGACATCGTGCGGGCCGGCCGCGCCGGCTACACATGCTGGTCGACGAGGATCGGGTTGCCGTCGGGGTCGGTCTGGTTCTGGGCGGCGGTGCCTGCCGCAACCGTGCCACTCACCGGGATGGAGAAGTTGTCTGATTGAATGTCGTAGGAGGGGAAGCCGCCGCCAACATTCGCGGTAAAGCGCAGGCGGCCAAAGAGCGTGTTGGGCGGCGTGACGCCTGCTACGGTCCAGGTGGCGCGGGCAACCACGCTTTCGTTCGGTTGCAGCGCGGTGCGGTTGCCATCAAAGGTGAAGTTCACGGTCACCGGGAAGGTGACGGTTGGTGCTGTACCCTGGCTGTTGCCGCTGGTGAGCACGAACATCCCTTCGCCAGACCGACGCGGCGGGGCGGCAGCCGTCGTGTTGTTGATGGTCAACGCGAGGGTCATGGCCGAGAGCGGTTGGCTCCCCGTGTTGCGCACGGTGGTCGTGAAGGTAAGGTTCTGACCCAGGATCGCCGGATTAGGCGAGAAGCTAAAGGCGCTCTCGGAGAAGGTCCAGCCGTTGCCGCTGGCGTTGCGGTTGCCGTCTGGTCCAAAGCCGCCGATTTCCACGTTCGGGAGCTGGCGCGCAAAGCGGACTTCGGCGGTGTCGCTGGTCTCCAGGCCAGAGCCAGAAGCGCTCTGGGCTTCGGCCTGAACGCGGATGATGAAGTTGTTCGGGTCTTGCCCGCTCACCACATATTGCAGGTCGTTGGACGCGTTGATCAGGTGGCCTGGGATGGTGGCACTGATCGAGCAACTGCGGTTGACGGGCAAAGGATCGGGACAGTTCGCGCTGCCATCGCCGCCTGACAGGTTAAACTCCCACAGGTCCGTCAGATTGCGGACCGGGGTGCCCTCTGTCAGCACGGTGTCGCTACCCGTGATGACTGTGTTGGTCTCCTGGTTGAGCTTGGCCTGCGCAAAGGTGAAGTCTGTCAGCGGCACGGTGCCGGTGTTGGTCACCTGAAGGGTAAAGCGGATGCGCTGGTTGTCCGTCACGTTGAAAACGCCGTTGACCGGGTTCGTGAGGTCGGTCAGCAGCGCCACATCCAGGTCAACCTGTTCCACATCTGCATCCAGCAACGGGTTGTCGATCAGCAAGACGCCGTCCACACCGTTGATGCTGTAGCTTACATCCACGCTGAACTGCTTGTTGGTGCCCGCATCGGCATCCACCGGGCGGTAGAAGCAGGTGAAGGTCACGTAGTCGCCAGGGTTGGATAGCGTCCCCGTGAAGGTCCCGCCGAAAGAAGTCTCAGCCTCCACTTCCGCACAGCTCAGGGTGGGGCCGGTTCCAGCAAAGCTGGGGGTTGCCTGGATGTCCTCGATAATCAGCGCACCAGCCCCCACATTACGCAGGCGATAGGTGAGCTCGTACTGGTTATTGGCGGAGAGGAACTCCGGCGGCGTATCCGCCTGCGTGGGCGTGCTGACGTCGCTGGGGGCGTTGGTCGGCAGGAAGGTGAATTCCAGCGGCACCCCGACCTGTGCGGTGCCCTGTTCGGTCACCTGTGGCACGCCGTTAATGTTCAGCGTGGCGCTGTGCGTAATGACCACAGGCGGTGTTTGGCCTTCCAAAAAGTCCGCAGGGATGGTGCAACTGGCGCTGGTTTGCAGGGAAGCCCCACCTGCCAGGGTGGCACCACCGGGTTGCCACAGGCCCGCCCCAGGCCCACTAGTGGCCCGGGTGAAGGCCCCTTCGCACTCTGCGGGGTCTGTCGCATCAATGGTCAGGCCGCTCACTTCGTTCTGAGAGAAATTCTCCACCGTGTATTCAAAGACCAGATCACCGCCAGGGATGACCGGCGCTGGCGAGGTGATGGTCAGGTCCACAGCGGCGGTGATGGCGATGCGGCTTTCTGCTGTTGCTTCGTCCTCGCTGCTGCCGTCCAGGCGCAAGGCGGCGCTGGTCACCAGGGTATCGCCTGGTTGCAGGCTTGTTTCGCTGAGCTGGCAACGGGCGATGAGGTCGTCATAGCGTGGGGCGATGAGCGGCAGGGTGTAGGTCATGGGGCTGGTGATGGCCACGCCTGCCGCACTCGCGGGTTGCGAGACTTCAAAGCTCGTGCAACCCGTTGGCGGCGTGATGATCAACGCCGCGTTGCGGATGGGTAGCTGTGCCAGGTTCTGGACCACGAAACGCAACAAGACCTCGCTGCCAACAAGCGTTGACTGTGGCCCCTGGATCGAGAGTGCCAGCGTTTCGCCCGCATCAACGACATCAGTTGTTGCGCTGGCGGAGGTAGTGCCGCTGGTGGTGGTGCCTGCGATGGCGTAGGTGACCTGGGCAGTCGCCACCAGCGGGTCACCGGGCAAGCCAGGGCGCGTGGCTGGGATGGTGTAGAGTACCGGCGGGGCAATCAACTGCTCGCCCTGCGCCAGTGTTTGCGGTGGGATCACGCTGGTGCTGATGCCTGGGGCGATCTGCACGCCCGTGATGTTAATGGTCTGACCGCTGATGTTGGTAATCTGCACCGTGTAGGGGATGATCTGGCCCAGGGTGGCCACTTCTGGCGCGCTCAGGCTAACTGCCAGGTCCGCGGCGGTGTCATAGAGCAACACGCTGACCGTCTGGCCATCGACGCTTTCTGCCGAGCAACTGGCCGGGTCCTGGCCTTCGGGGCAGGCAATCGCCGTCAGGGTTCGGTTGATGAGATCGCCGGGTTGGTCCGTGGCGCTGATGGTGTAGCTCAGCGTGACGGTGCGGCGCTGGAATGGTTGCAAGATCACGCCGTCAGGCGGGAAGGGATCACCCGTCAGGAAGTCGCGCAGGGTGCCGCCGCTGGGCGAGAGCACGAGCGTATGGACGTTGTAGGCCGTGCTGGCACTTGAATTGAACAGCTCGAACTGGAACTGAACGTTGCCGCCCACGTTGTAGGGAGCTGGGTTGGGTGCTGCCTCTCCCGAGACCACCACGGCCCCCGTCGCGATATCTAACCGGGCAACCGCTTCGGTTGGTTCAAGCTGGAGCGCCCCAACCAGCCCGGTTGCGGTCGCGCGGTTCAGGGTGGGGTCCGCAAAACCGTTTTCTGGCACGCGATAGGGAAGAACAACGTCACGCTGTCTGGGCTGGGGCCCAGGCCATCGCTGGGGCTACGCGCCGCAAAGGCGTTGTTCCAGGCGGTGTCCCAGTTCACGGCGCTGCCGGGTGGCAAGCTGGCCAGGTACGCTTCCAGGAGGGGGTCGCTCACCTCAATCTGGCGCACATTCTGGCCCCCCAGGCTGGTGAGGGTGATGCGGTAGAAGATGTCGTCGCCTGGGCGCGCCACGCTGATCTCCTGGCCCGGAACCAGCGTGCTATCGCCGCTATCTTCGGCGCGCAGGACCACTTTTTCGATTTGCAGGCCCTGGTTGGTGCTTTCTACTCGCTGGAAGGTACAGGTGGTTTGGGCGGTGATGGGCACAAATGCGCCGGCGACATTCTGCTGAGCAGTGATCGTCAGCGTATATTCCTGCACGCTTGGGGCCGGGGCCGGTTGCACCGTAACGCTAAAGGCACCCAACTGGGTTGTATCCTGGCCGGGGTCCAGCGTGAGGGGCAGCGCTGCCGGGGTGATGTCTTCACCATTGTCGTTCAGGAAGACGAAGCCGCCCAGCGTGGCCCCGGCGGTTGTGCTGGTGTTGGTGAGCGTGACATCAAAGGCCTGGTTGGTGCCAGCCGTCGCCAGGATGGTTCCTGCGCAGGTCGGGCTAAGGTCCACCAACAGGTCGCTGGTAGCCACGCGGATCACCGCAGATTGCTCAATGGGCGTACCCGCAGGCGAGCCTGACGTATCCAGCACAAAGTTCACATTAACGCTGGTTTCGAAAGGATCCTCTGCATCCGCGGGCAGCAGGCGGCTGTAGATACAGACGGCGGTATCGCCTTCGCCACGCGACCCAAACGCCCTGCCGTGCCAGACCCCCAGCCACTCATGGGCGGGCTGTCGATGCTGGTTGGAACGCCAACCAGCCAGCACCCGGCCTCCATGAGGCTATTGGCCAGCGTGCCGCGCGCGGTGTCCGTCACGCTGAAGTTGGTCATGGGCAGATTGGAGCGGTTCTCCAGCACGATGCGGTACCAGATGGTCTCGCCGGGGCGGGCAACCTGGTCGCAGTTGGTGAAGATGGCCGGGTCCAGCGGGTTGGTCAACTCAGATTGGCAGGCGTCGTAGGTGACGATTAGCTCGCCAGCGCGGATGTTCAGGATGTTCTGGTTGGTGGCGTCGTCGCGGGCAATGCCTTCGCGGAAGCCAACCGCCGTGACGGCATTGATGAGGCGGCCATCACCGTCTTCATCATCGCGGGGGAGTTCCAGGGTATAGGGGTAGGTGATAACCGGGCCGATTTCGCCCTCATTGGGCTCCAGTGGACCGGGATCCGGTCGCGCCAGGGTTTCGCCAGGCTCCAGGATGTTGGACTCGTCGCGGTCGGTGGTGCTCAGGTCATCCGGGCCAAAGGGGCCATCGCCCCAATCTGAGGGTGGGGTGGGCCACTGTAGGAGGCTTGCCCGTTCGGGGTCGGGTCCTGGATGATCAACTGGCCCATGGCATTCCAGCTGATGGGGGTGCCAGGGTTGTTGGTGCGCCAGTTCCAGGGCGTGTAGGTTTGCCCGGTGGCATTGAGCACCGTGTTAGGGGCAGTGGTTCCATCTGGGTCGATGACCACCGCATCCGTCAGCACCACCCGGTCGAACTCCTGGAAGCTGAAGTTGCCGAGGGTGATTTCGTAGAACACACCCTGCCCCTCGGATTGCGAGCCGACCAGCTCTGCACCCGGCGTGAGGCCCCCCGCACCAGTCTGGAAGGTGCAGACGGATTGCGTGCCGGGGATGGGCTCGGTGGGCGTATTGATGCCGTTGCTGGCCGGGTCGCAGTTTAGCGCGCGCTTGTTAACGATGAGGCCCGCCGTGCGGATCTCGATCTGCTCCGAGGTCAGGTCCAGCAGTGGGATGTCTGCCACCAGGTCCTGGCCTTCGACCTTCACCACGTTCACGTATTCGTTGGCGGGGAAGACGTTTGGCACTTGCAGAGTAATGGTGGCGACTGCAACGCATTCTGGGATGAGCACTGCGGTGATGTTCGGCACAATCGGCACGACTGTCGAGCCACCCGCCGAGGTGGGGATGAGATTGGTGCCATTGTAGACCTGGAAACCTTCTTCGCAATCGGTCAGCGTGAAGCTTTCGATGGGTAGGTCACCGGTCAGGGACGGGCCAGGCGGGATGTTCCCGTCGGGCGAGTCGATTACACGGTCAATCCGCACCGGGTTGTCCCCGGTGTTGATGAGCCGGATCGTATAGGTGACGTTGTCTCCAATGGTGGCCCCGCTGACGTTGGCTTGCTTGCTGATGCGCAGGCCAAGGTTTAGCAAGTCCACAACTGCGGTGTCGGAACCGGGCACTGGCAGGTAGGTGTCTGTATTGCCATCGACCAGCGTGCCTGTGGCAAAGGCTGTATTGATGAAGGGATCAATCTGGTCCAGCACGTCCAGCAGGCTGGGCGAGTCTGGCGCATTGCCGTAGCGCCCGGTGGAGGAGTTATAAGCATCGCAGGACGTGCCCTGGACTCCACTGGGGTTAGCTGGCGACCACGGAACCACGTCTGGGCCGTTCCAGGCCACGCAACGCGGCAGGGTGGGCAGGCGATATTCCACGCTGAAGGCATCGAAAGGCTCCAGGACGTCAATGATGCCGTCTCCGTTGGGGTCCTGGTTGCCTTCCGTGAAGAAGGTGACGTTTGGCCCTGGCTGCAAGCGGACCGCTGTAGGGAACTCCAGGTTAAAGCGATCATCCCAGACCAGCACATCGAAGACGTTTGCCTGCCCCACGTTGGTCACAGTGATCTGATAGCGCACCTGGTTCCCCAGCACCGTCACAACCGGGCTGGCTACCTTCTCCACCAGCAATTGAGACTCAGTAATGCGCAGCGAGGCCCTGGTCTCGTCGCTTTGAATTTCGCCATCCAGCTCGCCACCGTTGCTATCTACGATGCGCGCTAGCACCCCGGCTTCATTGACCAGGGGGTCGGGGTCTGTGATGAGCACATCCTGGGTGTATGTGAAAGTGGCCGAGGTGCCAGAGGGCAACACGCCAATGCTGGGCTGCCCGTTGGTGTCATCCGGCCATTCCCAGCCTGCGTCGCAGAAGTTGATCGAGGTGGTGGGTGGGGGATTGCTGGCGCAGTCTCCGTTCCCGTTGGCCGGATCATGGAAATCAAAGGGGATGGGGTTGCCGTCTGGGTCTACCTGATCCGTAAAAAGCTGCCCACCCAGGCGCGAGTCGAACACATCCAGCAATTCCAGGCTGATGCTGGGGTTGTCGCTTTCGTTGAAGATCTCCAGGCGGTAGGTGACCTGCTCGCCGGGGAAGGCGATGTTAGGGATTACCCTCTTGGAGATGAACACGAATTCATTCTTCAGGTCGATCAGCAGCGGGTCCGCAGCAAAAGAAATTTCCGGCTCTTCTTCCACCCCGGGCGAAATATCCACTGCCAGGATCGAGGCGATGATCTCCAGCGGGTCCACCTCAGAAGGCAGCAGCAGGAAGGGCAGGCAAAGGGTGACTTCGGCAGGTTCGGCGCCATCCTGGCCAGTGGGCGGCAGCAGGGAGTCGCGCAGGAAGATCACCTCCTGGTTTTCTGCGTTCTGGGTGATGCCAACGACCGGGTTCGGCTGGCCAGCCGTGCTTTGGGCCAGGGTCAGCAGGGCGTTCTGGGCGTCTACTTCCAGCGTTTTAGACCCGTTATTGATGGCCACCACCAGGTTTTCCTGTGGGAAGGCGTAAGTTTTGTTGCCCCCAACGCGGAATTCGAACTGGATCAACACGTTGCTGTTGACGGAAATTTCAGGGACACCATCGCCATTGCGGTCCACCTCGGCGCGGGTGGCATCGCGCAGGTATGGCTCAACGCCTTGAGACTCGCAGGATTGACTGCGTAGCACGGTGCCAGTCCCGCCCGGCGGCACTTCATAAATTTCTGGCGTGATGGTCAACACGGGCGGGGTAACCGCGATGCTGGCTGTGGCTTCAACATCTGGCAGCAGGGTTGCGTCTTCACCCGTACCCACCTGGCCACTCACAATGACCGTGTTGGAGAACGTCCCGGCGGCAGTGGGGGGGATGACGGTATTCACCAGCAGGGTCAAGGTGTTGCTGCCGCTGCCCGCAGGCCCCAGCACGATGGCCGGCTGCAACTCAGAGCCATCCGCGCTGAAGTTCAAACAGTTGCCAACCCCACCCGCAGTAGCCGGCGAGGCCGGCGAGGCATCCGCGCAATCCAGCGGGATATCTGGGTTGAGGTCCTGCACATTGAGCAGGGTGATGGCAAAGGCCGTGGCGGTGTTGGTGATGGTGATTTGATATTCAACAGTGGTCCCAATGGGCGCAACCGTCTCCAGGGGAGAGAGGATTTCCTTGGTGACCTGAAGTGGTGCTTCTGTCAGCACTTCTACAGAGGCCGTAGTCCCCATAATGGGGTCGTAGCCACGGTAGGGTGGGTAAAAGTCTTCCAGGACACCCGGCGCGTGTGGCACGAAGCCAAGGTTATTGTCCGCTGCATAGAAGTCGGCCTGTACGGCGTTGACCAGTTCTTCGGGGGCATCTGGGGGTACGCGATAAACCATAGGGATGGTGTTGGGTGCGGGCGGGTCGGCGGGTGGGACGGTGTAGGGCCCAGGTGGCGGGTCCGTGAAAGCCGGGAAGCTCTGGAAGGTGCCACCGCCCTGGCTCTGGCGACGGGGCAGGAATCCGCCATCTGCGCTGATGATGCGGTTCGTGGGGTTGGCAACGTTCGGGTAACTGATCTCGATGAGGTCCGGCCCCAGCAAGGCATCAGTCACCTGCTCCACGTTCAGGTCCACCTGTTCGCTGATGTTGATCAGGGTGAGGTTGTAGAGGATGATGTCATTCGCAAAGGCCAGGTCGCGGTCTGCCGATTTGGCCAACTGGAGCGGGTTGGCGGCGATGAAGAAGGGCGTCCAGGTCCATGTGCTGCCACCGAAGCGGTCTCCGATGCCGCTGACGCCGCAGGGCTGTTCGCCCAGGTTGGCCAGGCTAGGGGGCAGATCGGTAATATAATTCATTTCCCAGAAAATCTCGCGCTCCGAGGCGAAGAAGGGCGTGCCAAACAGGGCATCGTCGATGTCTCCGCGGCCTAAATAGCCGTCCTCTTCCGGCTTGTATTGGAAGTCGCGCGGACGGATCAGCACCCTGAATTCGTACTGGAAGGAGTCGGTACTGAACAGGTCGTTCGCGATGCTGTTGCTACCGGGCAGGACTGCTGCGCCATTGCGGAACTGCAAAGGGCTTCCGTCGCTGTAGGTGGTGATGGGGAGCACGTTGCGCCCAATGAAGGGATTACTATCATAGGTAACGTCTGTTTGGTAGCGGTGGTCTTCCAGAAAGTCAAACAGGATGTCATCCTGGCCTAGGTTCTGGATCACGATGCCAAAGCGCACGGTTTCGCCCAGGGTGGGGAGGCCATCGGTATCCGTGGTTTCCGGGGAGAGGTAGTTGATGAACTGAAAACACTGATGGGACAGCCGAATTCGACCCTGGCGCTGTCGGAAGCGGTTACGATATCGTCATCGGATTGGCGCTCGCCGCGCACTGTGGCGACGTTGGTGTATTGCTCGCCCTCGTGCACACCACTCAGGGGTGGAGGTTGCACTTCGTAGAAGAGCTCCATCCTGCCGCTCGGCAACAGGCGGACATTGCCTGGGGAAACTTCCAGGTCTCCTGTAAAGTCCAGCAGGTTGGCCGTGCGGGGGGTGCTATTGCAGTCTGGGACGCAGATCTGGTTCGCCTGAAGCGCGGGCGTGAAGACATCAGTAAAAGCTTCGTTTTCCACCGCGGTGGGGAAGTCGACGTGCTGATACTCGGATTGATTGACCACCGTGATGCTGTAGGGAATGAGATCATCGGGCAGGGCTTGTTCAAACCCGGCAATTTTCTCCAGCAACAGGTGGGGCACCACCGCGATTTCCAGCACGCCCAGGTCCACCGCAGTTTCACCCGTGGGCTGGCCTGTGTTGATGTCAATCACATCGGCTTTGATGGCGGCTTCGTAGCGGAGTGTGGTTCCCGCCTCGATAATATCCTGAAAGTCAAATGTGCATACGCCAGAAAACGTCTGCTCTGGCTGCACCCCGTCCAGTTCAGTCGCTTGATTCACGTCAAAGGTGCATAGGCGGAAGCCGTTGTTGGGGTTTGCATCCTGCCATTCATCAAAGCCAAGGCCCTGCGGCAGGCGCCCAACATTAGGTCCGTTGATTGGCTCCAATAGACTCATCACCTGAACGTTATCGAGGATGCGCCCCGAGGCCCCCGTGCCTTCGTCCGGCGAGATATTGGTAAAGGTAAAGAAGATGGGAATTCCGAAGTCGCCGCGTACCAGCGTAGCTGGCCCCTGGAGCGTCAGGCCCAGATCGGCAGTGGCCAGTGGCAGCACGGTCGAGGCGCGGATGGTCAGCTGGCGCCCGTTCGGGTCGAGGCCTTGCAGCACCACCTGGATCACCAGTGGGTTAGGATACTCCAGACCTTCTTGCAGGGTAATGAGACGTGCATCCAGGCGGGCCGGGTCAAAAGGCAAAAAATTGACGGGTGGCGCTTTCATTGAAGGGGTTGATACCAAAGTCCACCTCAGCAGGCGGGTCTGCGTCGGGGTCGCCGTCTACGTCAAGATCATACATGTTGTTGGTTGCCGTGGCCCCGCTGGCGCAACTTTCGGCGCTAACCGGGCTGCCTACGATGCAATAGTAATGGTTTGTGATCTCGAACGTCGCAGCGCCGACGTTGGTGGCCGAATAGCGCAGGCGATACTCTACATCATTGAGGTTGGGATACAGACCTTCGTTGATCGGTAGGTTGGTGGTTGTATCAAATATCGCCAGTGTGGTGTCGATTTGCACGGGTGAAACCGACAGCGTAATGACATCACGATCAAAGAAGCCGGCGCTTTGATCGGCGGGTTCGCCTGGGCTGCAATTCTGCCGGCCATCGACTTCAAAAATCAGGATGAGTGGGTCTGTGGTTTCTTCCGTTACCCGATAGACCGGGCGGTAGCGGTTGACCTCATCCGGCGAGGCGCCTGGCGGGAGGATAGGGTCGGGTTGTGTGGTGGCGATGTCCGCTCCACTACCGGCCTGGTTGAGTCGGTTCGGGGTGGCGTCCAGCGGCCAGTTCATCTCGATGGGGTCGGGCAGGGCGGTTTCTACCCCGGTTACCGGGTCCAGTTCATACCAGTTGACTTGAACATTGCAACGACTGGTCGCCGAATTGTTGTCCACGATCAGGTCAAAGGTCAGTTCATCACCGCGCAGTACGGTAATTTCGCTGATGTCCGGCTTGCCAGGGACCGGCGTTTGGTTAGGGTCAGTGCGGTCATTGGCGGCAATAGAGTTTGTGGCTGTATCCCAGAGCCGACTGGAGATGGTCAGGTTGTTGTTGGTGAGTTCGGTCGTCAGGTTGACGGTTGTATTGATCACTGTGCCATTGCTGCGCGTGGCACGCATGCGCAACTGCTGCACAACCGGGTCTTCGTAAGTCGGCGGGAAGGTGGGGATGGTGTAGGTCCACTCATAGGCCGGGCCGGTGCCTTCCAGGCAGGTCTGCGGAGGGAAGGCGGTGCTGCCGGGTTCACTGGGTGTTGAGGGGTAAAGTTGATCCCCGGTGGCGGGGTCGCGGTAGACCAACTCAGGATAGGTTGAAAGCGTGGCCCCCCCCGTTGATTTGTCGGATATTTGTGCGGTTGCCGGTGATCTTGGTTGGGCTATTGCCCAGGAACTCGATTTTGGTGAAGCTAGTGGCGTCCGCATTGCAAACCTGGAGTTGATAGGTGATCGTTTCGCCAGGTTGAAAGCCAGGTCCCCCCGTTTGAGAAGCTGGTAAGGTTGTCAGAATTAGCTGAAGCTGGGATTCTGCCTTGAGGATGGAAACCGTGGCTTCATCATTGATCTCTACAGTAACATCATTGACCAGGCGTGCATAGGCAATTACCTGGTTCCGAAGTGGATTGGTATCCTCACCCCGCACCTGATATTGGGTTGTGATCACGGTTGAACAGCTTTGGCCTGCGGGGGCTGTACAGTTCTCGTTGTCGTCCAGCGGGTAGAGGGTCAAACTGGCGGGGGAGCAAGCGTTGCCCGGTCAGGCTGTCATCAATGCGGATGCGATTGACTGGCAAATCTCCGGTGTTGGTGATGGTGATCTCGTAGCTCACCGTTTCTCCAACCGCGACTAGCGTACGCACCTGGCCAGTTGTGGGATCCACCGGCCCCGTAACGCGCTTGCTGACGCTGATCTGGGCCAACCCAATCGGAAAGCTGATAAAAACCGGCAGGATGGAAATTAGTGAGTCGTTCGCTGGGTAGGAAAAAGCCCGCAGGTTGCCTTCCAGGCTGTAAATCCCGGTTGCGGAGGAAAGACTACGCTGAAAAACGCAAAAAACTCGCTCGTTTTCATTGAGCTGGAGGTTGTAGATGTTGCCGGGATTATCGTTGTAGCCGAGTTGCTGACCGAAAAAGGTGGCGGGGGTAAAGCCTGCGGGGTCAATGTTGTTCAGGCCGGTGAGCACATCAAAGCTTGGGTTGGCTGGCGAAAAGCGGAAGTAGCCCTCATTGGCCTGGTTGCCCGGTGGGGCAGACCCCAGGGGAGCACCAGCTTCCGTTGTGGTGCGGCATTCCGAAATCGATCCCAGCGTTGGGTTATCACTAATCACCCGAACCGCAGAGGCATCGTTATTTTGCCCGGCCAGGCTGGTGAGGTCAATCACGAACCAGGCGTTTTCGCCTGCTTCACGCGCACCAGCCACCCCGGCACCCGTCCCGCCGACCACACCAACCGGGAGTGTCAGGCGCTGTGGATTGCTGGGGGAGGCCACGATCTGCAAGAAAGGCCCCCCAACCAGGGCAATATAGGAGCGCGTGATACTGCGGTTGGTGGCAGGCGCACTTTGCAGGGTGAAGTTATATTGCACCCGTAACTCAACGTAGTCGGCAACGTTGGCTGGAATGGTAATCGGAGCCAGATAGAATGCATCGGTGAGGCCAGAGCTGTTGGGTGTATTCGGAATGACACCCCCCTGTGGGGCTTCGGCAACCAGGTCCCCTGTGACTGTGTTCTGGAAGGCCGTGCCGTCGACTGTGATGGGGCCTGCCACGCGGCCACTGGCCGAATGGAGCTCGTAGACCGCACTAGCGAAGTAAACATCCTGCGGCGCTCCCAGGCAACTGACCGGATCGTCGGTGACGTTGCGGACCCACAACATAACGACCGCGTTGCTGTTGCGCAAGGCGCGGAAGTTCGTGGCTGGATCCACGCGCAAATCCAGGTATTCTTCATAATTGTTGCCTGGGTCGCCCGGCGAGTCATTAATGCGGCGCTCCGACGCAAATTGGCGGCGGGTCGGTTCGGCGCCTGCGCCACGGTCCGCCACTGCCGAGGCGCGTTCGGGCTGCTCCAGGTTGGTGGCAACCGGATACGCGGAACCATCCTGTTGCGTGATGTTCTGTACTGGGGTAAAGCCCCAGATGCTGGTGCTCATGCCGGGTGGCATATCCCAGGTGCGCGCTGAACCCCCCACGAAGGGGAGTGGCGAGCCAACCGGGAGCGGTTGGGTTTCGGCGCCAGCCACCGGGAGGGTCGACCCCGCGTTGTAGAGCGCGTTGCTGCCGGATAGTGCGCACTCTGCCGGGCTACCCTGGGCTGGTGCGGGAAGGCTGGAGGGAGGCAGGACGTCATGGGCGGCAGAAGGCTGTTCCGCGAGGGGGGACTCTTCCGCTGGAACCGCAAGAGGCGCTTCTATCGGCGCAAGCTCAGCCGCCCCAGCTTGGATAACGGTGGCAAACTGGCTGGTGATCAGCGAAATGATGATCACCAGGGTACGCAAGGCAGTGAAAAAGTGCTGCTTCATAAAATAAGAACCTCCATGCCCTTTCTGTGTGGCGGTTTGGCTCAAAGACGCCGACTGGGCCGCTTGTCATGGAAATGCAAAACACTATGGGAGAGAACCCCCTTCATCATTATACGCGCTGTGCGGAAAGGCCGGGGCGCAACACTGCCTGGATTAGCATGTTGAATGTCCTGTTTTTGTTAGACTCTCTATACAAAGAGGGAGAAGCAAAGCTGGGGAAAGCGGGTGGCTGAGACACACTCGCCACCCGCTGGTGAAGATTGTTGTTAAGCTGCGTAGGTCATGGCGTAGAGGCTGTAATAAACCCCCTGCCGAGCCAGGAGTTCCTGGTGTGTGCCCTTTTCCACGATGCCCCCATGATCCATCACCACGATCAGGTCTGCATTGATAATCGTGCTCAGGCGGTGGGCGATCACAAGGCTGGTGCGGCCCCGGAGCAAGGTGCTCATCGCTTCCTGGATCACTTTTTCGGTGCGGGTGTCGATGCTGCTGGTGGCTTCATCCAGGATCAGGATGCGTGGGTCAGCCAGCAAGGCACGCGCAAAGGCCAGGAGTTGCCGCTGCCCGACCGAAAGCAGCACGCCGCCTTCTTCCACATTGGAGTCATAGCCCTTCTCAAGCGCCATAATAAAATCGTGCGCGCCCACGGCCTGTGCGGCGGCAATGATTTCTTCTTCTTTGGCGTCCAGGCGCCCATAGCGAATGTTGTCTCGGATGGACCCGGTAAAGAGCAGGTTCTGCTGGAGCACCACCCCCATCTGGCTACGCAGACTATCCAGGGTCATCTGGCGTACATCCTGGCCATCGACGCGCACACTACCCTCGGTCACGTCATAGAAGCGACTAACCAGCTTAGCAATGGTGGTCTTGCCTGCGCCAGTATGCCCCACCAGGGCAACCGTGGCGCCCGCTGGGATGTCCAGATTGATGTTGTCCAGCACTTTTTGGCCGGGCACATACTCCATGCTCACATTTTCGAACTGAATGTGCCCCTTGATGCGGCCAATCGGTTGGGCGTCTGGGGCATCCTGAACTTCAATCGGCTGATCCAGCAGCCAGAAAATCTTGTTCCCGGCGGCCATGGTCGCTGAAAGACGTTCACGCGTTGGGCGAGCAGGCGGATGGGGAAAAAGAATTGCTCAATGTAGAGCACAAAAGTCAGCAGCTTGAAAACCGACAGTTGCTCATCCAGCACCAGCAGGCCGCCCACGTAGATCAGAGAGCCAATGGCCACCCCCCCAACCAGATCAATGCTGGGAAAGAACATCGAGGCAACCAGGGTCGCACGCATGTTGCTATCCAGGTTGTCCTGGTTATGGCCATCCCGAAACCGCTCGGCATTGTACCGCTCGCGGTTATAAGCCTTCACCACGCGAATCCCGTTGATGTTTTCCGCCAGTTCAGCGTTCACAGCGGCGTTGGTTTCGCGGACTCGAATGTAAGCCTGGCGGGCGTAGATGCGCCAGAAGTTGGCGATGATACTCAGCGAAACCACCACCCCCACCGCGACCAGGGTCAGTGCCGGGTCAATCAGCAGCATCGCAATCAACATGCCCAGCACGGTGAACAGGTCGCGGACAACGCCAATTACCGCAAAGGAGATGGCCTCACGCAGCACGTTTACGTCGCCGATGACGCGCGCGATGATACGCCCGGTTTCGTAGGTGGAAAAGAAAGACATCGAGAGCCGCTGCACATGGGCAAAGAGCTGGTCGCGCAATTCACGGATTACGGATTGCCCGACCATAGCCATGTGCCGCAGTTGAATCCGAAAGCCCACATAACCGACCACCTGGATTACCAGAAACACCACCGCCCCCAGGATGACGGTGCGCATGTCGCCAGTGCGGATGCCCTCGTCCACGGCATACCCGATGAGCGGCGGCCCGGTGACACTGGCCGCCACCGAGAAGATCATGGCGGCCATAGCAATCGCAATATCACGGCGGTAGGGGGTCATGTAGCCCGCCAGACGCCGGGTGACTTCCCAGTCAAAAGTTTTGCCAATTTCGGTGGCAGCGCCTTGCATACCCATGAGGCGTGTCCTTTCTGGCTAGTCGCCCACAGCGGTAAGTTCGCTAATACGAGAGAAGTCCAGCGTTTCGCGCCGAACCCGTTCCTGGTCCGCCAGTTGCAGGTCGTAAATCTGGCGGTAGAGGCCCTTGTGCTGAAGCAACTCGGCGTGGGTGCCACGTTCCGCAATCCGGCCCTGGTCGATCACCAAAATTTGGTCGGCGTGCATCACGCTGGTCAGGCGTTGCGCAATCACAAAGGTGGTGCGGCCCTGCATCATCTGACGCAGCGCTTGCTGGATGCTGTATTCGGTTTGGGTATCCACCGCGCTGGTGGAGTCATCCATGATCAGCACCGCCGGTTGTGTGAGCAAGGCTCGCGCAATCGCCACCCGCTGGCGTTGCCCACCAGAGAGGGTGATGCCGCGCTCGCCCACCAGCGTATCGTAGCCATCTGGAAATTCCATAATAAAGTTGTGCGCGTCTGCGGCCTTGGCGGCGGCCATGATGGCTGCTTCGTTGGCGTTGGGGCGGCCAAAGGCGATGTTCTCGCGGATGGTTGCTGAGAACAACAGCGACTCTTGCAGCGCAATCCCGATCTGGTCCTTCAGGCTGCGCATGGTGAGGTCGCGCACGTCGTGGCCGTCCAACGTCACGCGCCCCTCAGTGACTTCATAGAAGCGCGGGATCAGGTTCACCAGGGTAGATTTACCCGCGCCGGTTTCGCCCACCAGCGCGATGATCTGACCGGGTTCGGCGGTCAGGTTGATGTCTTGCAGGGCGTAGGGCAGGTTGGGCGCGTAGCGGAAGTTCACGTTCTCGAAGCGCACCAGCCCTTTCGCCTGAGCCAGTTCAAGCGCACCAGGCTTGTCTGTAATGGTTTCTGGCTCTTCCAGCACTTCGAACACGCGGCGCCCGCTGGCGATGGCCTGGTTCACCAGCATGATCACAAAGCCGAAAAAGCGGATGGGTTGTGAGATCATCAGGATATAGGCGCTAAACTGCACGATCACGCCAACGGTCACGCCCGCCAGCCCTTCTTGCTCCAGCCAGCCGCCCACCAGCAAGGTCAGGAAGATGCTGACGGCGGTCATGGTGGCGGCAAAGGGGATGTACTGCGTCCACTTGTCCACCACTTTGAGCTGCTGCACATAGAGGCGCTGATTTTCTTCCGCGAAGCGCTGGATTTCGTGATGTTCGCGGGAGAAGGCGCGCACCACCTCCGCCCCGACGATGCTTTCCTGAAGATGGTCGCCCAGCTTGCCCACGTGTTCCATCACCCGGCGCCACTCGTGGTTCACAAAGGCGGCAAAGCGCTGCGAACGAACCAGGAGCGGGATCATCGGGAGGATGGAAACCATGGCCAGCACCGGGCTGGTGTAGAACATCACGGCAAAGGCCAAACCGGTGATCAGCAGCGTGTTCAGGCCATCCAGCAAGCCAAACGCCAGAAAGCGCTGCACTTCGTCTACGTCGCTCAGGCTGCGCGTGATGAGCGAGCCGGTGTGAGAGCGATCATGAAAGACAAAGGGCAAGCGCTGCATTTTGCGGTACATTTCGTTGCGGATGTCAAAAGCCACTTTGTGCGATTGCGCTTCTGAGAAGTAACGGGCGACAAAGCCAATCCCACCACGCAGCACGCCCAGCACCACCACCAGCAACCCGGCTTGCAGCATGTAATCGCTGTCTCGGCGTTGGATACCCCGGTCAATGACCAGGCGCAGGATGTCTGGGATAACGACCCCCAGCACCTGAAAGATGACGATGGCCACCAGGGCCACCAGGGCATACCACTTGTATTTGAGCGTGTAGCCCAGGATGCGCCTGAGCACACCCCAGCTCGACAGGTTGATCTGTGAGATATTCTCATTCATGGGTGCGGTCCTCCTGGATCATGAGCGATTGCAACCGGGCGATGACATCCTGCAGGCCATCCCGGTTGACGCGGTAAAAACGCAGTGTGCCGTGCGGGCGGACGATGAGCAGATCGTTCTGAGCCATAAAGGTCAGATGGCGCGAGATGTTCGATTGTGAGAGCTGGAGCAGGTCGGCCAGGTCCGAGACGCTGTATTCTCCCCCTTCCAACAAAAGCGCCAGGATCTGCAGGCGCGTTTCGTCTGCCAAAGCCTTAAAGATGGGGTAAAGGCTGACCAGGTCTGCCGGGGCAGCCTGCGCCGTGGGCACCAGATTGGCGTTGAAGGCCAGGCGCAGGGTTCCACGGTGCATGTTATAGACCACATACGTCCCGACATGGCTGGAAGGCAACCATTCGACCCGCTGAAGCTGCGGGGCCAGGGCAAGCAGGCGTTCTGGTATCGGGCGTCCAGTGATCTGACGAAAGGTGGCCGTCAGGCTATCTGCGACGGGTTGGGTGCGAAAGTAGGCCAGTGCTCGCTGCCAGCGGGCTTGTTCCGCGTTGGCGTTTTCCTGATAGGCGCTCTCCCACAGATGCCGCAGGCTGGTCAGCAGACCAGCTAGCATCTTGGCTGGGTCGAGGAGCCAGGCGGCCAGTTCTGCTGGGGCCAATGGCAAAGGCGGCAGGTTATGCTGTTCCCGATGGGCCTGGATGCCCAAGATCAGGGCCTCCGCAGGTTGGTTAGGGTCCAGGCGCAGGCTAACTGCGCGCGCCAGCAAGGCTTCTTCCAGGGCGGTGCCAGTCACATCCAGCGGCAGGGCCTGCAAAAAGGTCTGCAAGGTGTCGAAGTCGCTGTTGGCTGGGTGCTGCTCCGGCAAACGGTCCAGCAACCAGCCACCAAAACTGGGCGCAAAGGCCAGGCTGCTGGTGGTCTCCAGAAAACCAGGCGGAGGTGCAGCCAGCAGTTGTCCAGCCGTGCGTTGCAACCAGTTGCTAAGCCCTTCAAACTGCGCGGCGGGTTGGATGAGGACCAGCGTGGTGAGCAGGTCATGCAGCAGCGTGCTCCGAAAGGTGATCTTAAGCGTTTGGTCCAGGGCGATGACTTCTATAGCGACCTCCTAGCACCCTATTTCGTGGGCGATTACTTGCGTATATACGCAAATACGCAGGTTAACTATCGACTATTTTGGGGCGCCTGTCAATTGGTCAGATAGGGGAGTAGCACAAAAACGCGCTCGGGGCTAAGCTTAGGGGCGTAGCCCGATGTATGGTATGAGGGGGATGCAACATGGAAAACAACAGGGCGCGCCAATGGCTGGTCTTTTTGCTCAGTGGGTGCTTGTTGGTAGCGGCAATGCCCGCTTACGCGCAAGAGCCAGCACCAACACACACTGTTGCCGTGGGGGAAAATCTGTTTCGGATCGCCCTGCAATATGGGGTGAGCGTGGATGTACTCGCAGCAGCCAACAATATCGTGAACATCCGCACTATCTACACCGGGCAGGTGCTCGTTATTCCAGGGAGTGTTGCGGAACCCGCGCCCGAAGTACCTGAATCTGCGGCTGAGGCGCCCCAAGCTGAGGCCAACCTCGTGGAGGAAGTGCCACCCGCACCCACCCCAGCAGAATCGGTAGCGCCGCAGGTGCATATTGTGCAGGCAGGGGAGACGCTGGCCAGCATCGCCCGCCGCTATAACGTCAATTGGGCGCAGATCGCCAGCTTAAACGGGTTGGCAAACCCCAACCACATTGTCTCGGGGCAACAGTTGATCATCAATGGTGCGACGGTCGCCGCCGAGGAACCCGCCCCTGCGCCCGCAGCGCCAGCCCCGGCAGAAGTAGCTGCTGAAGAACCCGCCCCCGCCGCAGAAGCTGCACCCCCTCAACCAGTGTGACGCACGTGGTGCACGCAACGAAGGCTTGTCTACCATCGCCAATGCCTATGGTGTGAACTGGGTTGCGCTGGCGCAGGCCAACAGCATCAGCGCTCCCTATGTAATCCACACGGGGCAGGTGCTCAGCGTGCCGAACCCAACCCTCACCCCGCCGGCAGACTATGGTGCTCCTCCGGGAACTGCTCCTTCTAACAATCGCTGGATCCATGTACAACTGAGCACCCAGACGATTCGCGCCTACGAAGGCGATCAACTGGTACGGGAGGTGACGGTTTCTACCGGGTTGCCAGGGACGCCCACTGTGCAAGGGGACTACTATATTTACACCAAGCTGCCAGCCCAGACGATGAGCGGCCCCGGCTATTACCTGCCTGGCGTCCCCTGGGTGATGTACTTCTACCGGGGCTATGCCATCCATGGCACCTATTGGCACAACAACTTTGGGCAACCGATGAGCCATGGGTGCGTGAACCTGCCCACCGAGGAGGCGGCGTGGTTCTACAATTTCGCTTCAATTGGTACCCTGGTCCGCGTTGTATACTGAAAAGCTCCCTGCCAACTGACGCAACATCGCCCACCTGTCTCTTGGCAAGCGCGGTGCGCTGCTCTACCATGAGGTGGGACAACAACCGTAACGAGAGGGTCAGGTAGCTTAGATGAAGCGAATTTTGGTGATCGAAGACGACCCTGGCATCCTGGAAAACATTACAGACCTCCTCACGATTGAAGGTTTTGAAGTGTTTCAGGCTATGGATGGCTTACAGGGCGTGGAAGAAGCGCGGCGCCTCTCGCCCGATTTGATTCTGTGCGATGTTACCATGCCCGCCATGGATGGCTACGAGGTCCACACCGCCTTGCAACGGGATGAGCAAACCGCGTTCATCCCATTTATCTTTCTGACTGCGCACACCGATTACCTGAACTTTCGGGAGGCGATGAACCTGGGTGCGGATGATTTTTTGCACAAACCCTTTGTGGCCGAAGAGTTGCTCACTGCGATTCGTACCCGCCTGGAGAAGACCGCCAAAGTTACGCGAGAGGTCCAGCGGCAGATTGACCACCTGCGTAGCCAGATTACGCTGACCCTGCCGCACGAATTGCGCACCCCCCTGACGACCATCCTGGGCTATGTGAACATGATGCTCGAAAGCCCGGACGAGATCACGACCGATCAGATGGTGCGCTATTTGAGGTCTATTGACCGAGGCGCGCGGCGCCTGGCGCGCCTGGTGGAAAACTACCTGCTTTTTGCGCAGCTCGAACTGCTGGACGCAGAGCACCATCGGCAATCGGTGGCCCTCTTGCAGACCGAAGCCAGCGCCTACATCAAGCGCCTGGCCCGCGAGCGCGCCGAGGAAGCAGGGCGGCTGGCTGATCTGGAATTGCTGGTGGAGCCAGCCACCGTCCAGATTGATGACGGTAGTTTGCAGAAAATCCTCGATGAACTGGTCGACAACGCCTTTAAGTTCAGCATGGCGGGAACGCCGTACGGGTGCAGGCCCAGCCTCTGGATGGCTGGTTGCGGGTCCAGATCATGGATGTGGGCCGGGGCATGAAGCCAGAAGAAATCCAGCGTATTGGTGCTTATATGCAGTTCGAGCGGCGTATTCATGAGCAGCAGGGGGCCGGGCTGGGGCTGGAACTGGCTCGGCGCCTGACGCAGCTCTTTCAGGGGCACTTCCGCATCGAGAGCGAACCCGGCGTAGGCACCCTGGTTGAAGTGAGAATCCCCTTAGTTAGCATGGGCTAGCTGGGCGCTGGGCCTCACTTTGTGTTATCTTCCTAGTCTGCAACCATTGGAGGATTGACCACCATGCAGCGCCTAGATTCTGTTTATCGCCCAACCGCCAACGGGGCCAAACCCAATCCTGGGGTGCTATCGGCGCCCGCACCGACCTACGTTCTGGAGCACGAGCGCGGATGAACCGGGTTTTGCTGGCCTGGGGCCTGGGTAGCGTGCTGGTGGGGGTGTTGCTGCGGGGCAAAACACCGTTCCGGCGGTCCGTGGCAGAGCAGTTTATTGCCTGGGGTGCCATTGATGCAGCGCTGGCCCTGTTTGGCATGCGCCAGAACCAGCACAACCAAGAACGGCGGGCGCTTGGTGAATACACGCGTGAAGAACACGACCAACAAGCGCGCCGATTGGAAGGCATTTTGTGGATCAACGCCGGGCTGAACGTGCTCTACCTGCTGGCCGGAGCTTGGCTAACCCGCCGCGAACGCCCAGCACGGCGGGGCATGGGTTGGGGGATCATCCTGCAAGCGCTCTTCCTGTTCTTCTTTGATCCCATCAATGCAATGATCCTTCGTCAGAAGCGCCATGAGCAAGCTTGAGTTTTTTACGGATCCCGTTCACGCTGCCTTCACGTTTGGGGAGGGGCAGGTGGGGGCCTTGCTGGTGCATGGGTTTGGCGGGACCCCAGCCGACATCTGGCAACTGGGCCGCCGCTTAGGCGAGATGGGGTGCACGGCTTATGGCCCCTCGCTGCCTGGTTTTGCACGCGACATCGCGCGCCTGGAGAAGTGTGGCCGTGAGGACTGGCTGGTAGCGGTGCGAGAGACCTGGCAGCGGGTCCGTGCTGCTCACCCAACGACGATCCTCATTGGGTATTCGATGGGTGGGGCGCTAGCCCTGCATGCGGCGGTCGAGCATCCACCGGACCGCCTGGTGTTGCTGGCCCCCTTTACCCGTCTGCGGGGTCTGCTGGTGCAACTGGTGCCGCTGGCGCGCCACTTCCGCAAAAACTACTATCCCTACGAAAACGCAGACTTCAGCGACCCCAGCCTGCGCCAGGACCTCGCCACCATTGCCCCTGGCGCCGACCTCGATGACCCGGCGGTGCAGCAAGCACTCCGGCAGCAGGTGCGTATCCCGCTGGATGCTGTTCACGAGCTTATGCAACTGGGGAAAAACGCACTCCGCCTGGCCCCAGAAGTCCAGGCGCCAACGCTGGTTGTCCAGGGCAAGCAGGACCCAACTGTTAAGGCCGAGGACACGCGCACCTTGGTTCGGCAGATGCCCGCTGGCACCCTTTACCACGAAATTGATGCCAACCATCACCTGTCCCAGGGGAACGCACCCTACCACCGCCAGGTGTTCCCGCTGGTGCTGGACTTCCTGGGCGATGTGCTTAAGGATTAAAAGCCCGCAGCGACATCCACAGCACCAGCGTGCCGCGTGCCGTCCATAGGGCTGTGCGGACCCAGTTTGTGGCCAGCAGCCCGACGATGGCCTGCGGGTCCTGACCTCGCGTGAGTACATCATGCCGTGGCACCTGCAAAAACAGGGTCGAGAGCCAGATGGCGGCCAGCAGCACCAGGCCGCCCATCACTTGCCACCAGAACACCGCTGCTGGGCGTTGCAGGAGCAACAACCCCCCGGTGACCGCTTCTAAAAACATGGGCAGCAGCACGACGGTCGAAGTACGCTGCATATGGGCCAGTTGGTAGCTGGCGAACTCCGCCTGGCCGACCTTGTTAAACAGGGGATAATGCACAATCTGCACAAACCAGATGATCCCAACCATAAAAAAGGTGGCAGCAACATGCACCAGCAGGATGAGTACAGGTGCTTGCATGGGCTAGCTCCGTAACATTTCAACGAGTTGCTGGGCGGCGGCCAGGCCAGAGAGCGCGGCGCCTTCCACCCGGGGGCCAGCAAAGGCATCTCCCGCGAGCAACAGAGGGGCAGGGGACCGCAGGGCCAGCGTCCGCGCCGGATAGACCTGTTCGGGCAGGCTATAGCGCCAGAGATGGACTTCGTAAGCCACAATCGGAGCGCCAATGTAGGGCAGTGCGGCATCAATGAGCAGCTTGCCCACGCGCTGGCGGTCGTCTTCCAGGTGCAAGCGCGAAAAAACTGGCCCACCATGGATGGTTACGCCAGGGGCGTCTGAGATGCCTTTTTGCTGATTGTCTGATAGCCAGGCGACCGGCTCACCCGAGAGCCAGACACCCCCAGGGGCCGGAATCTGGGCGGGGCGCTCCAGCAGGGCCAGCACTGCAAAGCAAGGGGCGTAGTCGATCTTCTCCAGGATTAACCGTGCTTCGGGGGGCAGGGCAAAGCTTCCGGCATCCAGCAGGGCCAGGGTTTGCGGGATGGGAGCCGTGATGACCAACGCCGAAGCTTCGAAGCGCTGGCCGTCTTCGCTGGTCACCTGCCAGCCCTCGGCCAACGGCTCTACCTGCGTGACGCGAGTATTCAAGCGGACGTCCAGCCCTTCGGCCAGGTGCTTGAGGATGCTGGTCATGCCATCCCGACCGCGATAGCGTGCCTCGCCCGTTTTCTTGAGTTCGCCGCTGGGGGTCACAAAACCTTCTGCCCACTTGTGGACCACGCCTTGCGCCTGCCAGGCTGTAATCATGCTGGCAAAGGTGGCATCACGTGCCGTGAAGTACTGGGCGCCGTGGTCGAAGCGGGCAGCCTGTATTCGCCGGGTGGCCATGCGTCCCCCCACGCCACGCCCCTTATCCAGCACCAGCACACGCCGGCCCGCCTGGTGTAGGTGGCGGGCTGCAATCAGTCCGCTCATCCCGGCGCCAATGATGAGCACCTGAGGCGCGGAGGAGGAAGGGGGCATGGCGGGTTGAGTCATCGGAAAGCCTTTCCAACTAGCGAGTTCGGTTATTTCCTCTATTTTACCCGCCCCAGCACGTGTCGCAGGGCTGGTTCCAGTTCCCGATGCCGAAATTGGTAGCCAGTGGCTTCCAGGTGGTGGGGTAGGGCGCGGGTGCTGGCGAAAAGCAGCTCGTTAGCCAGCTCGCCGTACAGCACGCGCAAGGCCAGGGGCGGGATGGGGATGAGGGTAGGGCGTGCCAGCACGCGCCCCAGTGTGCGCGTATATTCTTGATTGGTGACCGGAGCCGGAGCTACCACGTTCACAGGCCCGCTGAGGGCTTCTGTCATCAGGGCATGATAAAAGGCGCCCAGCACATCATCCAGGCTAATCCAGCTCATCCATTGGCGACCATTGCCAAGGGTGCCCCCTGTGCCCAGTTGAAACGGCAGGAGCATCCGAGCCAGGGCGCCGCCTTGCAGGGCCAGCACGGTCCCCATCCGCAGGTTGACTACACGGATGCCTGCATCGCGGGCGGGTTGGGTGGCGTCCTCCCAGGCGCGCACCACTTCCGAAACAAAGAGGTCGCCGGGTGGGCTGTCTTCTGTGAGGATTTCTGCATCGCGGTCGCCATAGTAGCCTACCGCCGAAGCGCTCAGCAGCACGTGTGGGGGTTGTTGGAGCTGGGCCAGGGTTTCGGCCAGGAGGCGTGTGCCCTGGCTACGGCTTTCCAGAATGCGTTGCTTTTGGGCTGGCGTCCAGCGCTGGCCGGCGATGTCTTCCCCAGCCAGGTGGATCACCGCGTCCAGTCCTTCCAACTGAGCCGGATCCAGCCGACCCTGGGTGGGGTTCCAGGGGGATTTCCCCCGGGCCGGGTTGCTGACGCCGCGCACCAGGCGCAGGACCTCGTGCCCGCTGATCGATAGGAAAGCTGCTAGCTGGGTGCCAATGAGGCCGCTGGCCCCGGTGATCGCGATCCTGAGCGGGGTTTGGGGATAGCGGCGCTGCGTGTGCAGGTCGTGCAGCGTCACGGCATGGCGGTAGGTGAACATGCGGCGCAGTTTGGCGCGGGCAAAGGCACCGCCAAAGGTCTTGCCCAGCACGCCCATGGGCAGGCGATATTCGATGTGGTCAATCAGGCGGCTGTGGGTGTCGTCTAGCGGCTCGGTGCGGTGGGTGTGGCGCCAGAAGGCAAAGGGCCCGCGCACCTGCTGATCCTCAAACTGAACCCCGTGCTGATAGTTCTGGTGGGTGAGCAACCAACGGACCGGCACCGGGCCAATGTTGAGCCGGATGTCCACGCGGGCGCCATCGCGGATGCCGCCGGTATGCTCGACAACTTCAACCGGCTCCCAGGGGGGATTAATGCGCAGAAAGGCGCCAGGCCGTTCATGATAATCGAACAGCGCCTGCACCGGAGCGCTGACCTCGACCGACGTTTCAAAAATGCTGTTGGCCATCGGGCTTACATCCTGATCTTGGGGCGAACCGTGCCCAGGCCGCCGTCAACGCCGAAGACCTGGCCAGTGACCCAATCGTGGGCTGGGTCCAGCAGCCAGGCGATCATCGCGGCCACCGTGGCGGGCTCGCCCAGGCGGTTGAGGGCGTGCATTTGCAGGGAAGCCTTCATCCCGGCTTCGGTGTTGGTGACGGGTTCCGCCAGGGGGGTCTGTACCAGGCCAGGAGCCACAGCATTCACCCGAATGTTGAAGCTGGCATACGAAGCAGCCGCAGACTGGGCCAGGCCAATGACCCCGGCTTTGGCGGCAGAAATGGCTTCGTGGTTGGGAAAGCCCGCCCGGGCCACGCCAGAGGACATCAAAACCACAGCGCCGCCCTGCTTGCGCATGTGCTTTCCGGCAGCCTTAACAGTCGCAAAAGCCGAGGTTAGGTTCTGGGCCAGGGTGGTGTGCCATTCTTCATCGCGGGTCTGGTGCGCGGGCTTCAGCAGGATGCTCCCGGCGAGGTTAACCAGCCCATCCACCTGCCCATGCTGTTCCACAGCGGCGGCCACAAAGCGATCTACAGCGCTGATGTCGGTGGCATCGAGCGCGTGGGCACTGGCGCCAAGTTCTGTGGCCAGCGATTGCAGGGGGTCGGCGCGGCGGGCACCCAGGTGCAGGCGATACCCCTGCTGGGCAAGGTGTTCAGCCAGGGGGCGGCCAATCCCCCCGGAAGCCCCGATGATAGCGATGACGGGGCGCGGCAAAGTGCTCATCGTCTGTCCTGTCTATGTTTTGTTCAATGCTTATGGGGATAATCGCAAGGTCGGGCCGGGCCTGCAAGGGTCGGGCTCGTTTGCTCATGGAAGCCTAAATTTCACTCCCTGCTGGCCTTCTGATAGAGCATTTACGCGCTGCCGATGGACTTCTTATGCTGCGCTGATTCTTTTCTGATATCCGCCCTTTATGCTACAGGTAACCCTATGGAACAGCAACGATCTCTGTTTGAAGGAGGAACACACCATGACTTTGATGCGTCGGAACCCCTACCGTGAACTGGAGCGCTGGAACCAGGTGGTGGATCGCTTTTTTGCAGATTTCGCCACCGCCGCCAGCCCGGCCAACTTTGCCGCGCCCGCCGTGGACATCATCCACCACGATGATCATGTTGAAGTGGTCACCAATTTGCCCGGTGTTGCGCCGGAGAACATCTCCATCGAAGCCAAGGATGGCTACCTGAGCATCTCTGCCAACGTGAACTCGGACGAAACGCGAGAGGATGGGCGCTATACCTACCGCGAGCGCTACCAGGGTAGCTACCAGCGGTGGCTGCGAATGCCAGAGACGCTGAACGTAGATCGCGCCGAGGCGTCTTTCGAGAACGGCGTGCTGCGCCTGAACATCCCGAAGAAGCCAGAAGCCCAGCTGATGCGCATCCCGGTTAATGGCACGCGGGTGCTGGAAAGCGGCAACGGTAACAGCTAGGTCCATAAGCCTGGCAGGTCCCCACCCCGCAACAGGGCAGGTCAAAGACCTGCCCTGTTTGATTCCCAGCGGAGGACGCTGCCGTGTTAGAGCGTTTCGTTGATGGTGTGGATGCCGGTAGCACCATCTGGCCGGGTGCTGGCGGGGGTTTCGATCTGCGCGGTGCCGTCGCCTTCGAACATGCGCACCTGGAATTCGTGGCGCCCCTCGGTGAAGGCCCAGTCGTAGCGCCAGATGACCCAACTCCGGTCCGAAAGCGGCGTGCGAATTTGGGCGGGGACCCATTCGCCGCCATCAATGCGAACTTCGACCCGCGAAATCCCACGCGCCCCGGCAAAGGCGATGCCGCCAATGGGCACGTATTCGGTTCCGTTTTCTTCGTAGATGCTGTCTACAGCGACGGTATCAATCACTGAAGTGGCGCGCACGATGGCTTCGCGGCTCCAACCGCGCTGGACCCAGTAGCCCGCGCGCCATTCGTCAATGAACTCGATTTCCTCGATCCACTTCGGCTGTTTCATGCCGTAGCGGTCCGGGATGTGGATCCGCAGCGGGAAGCCATGCCGCCGGGGCAGCGGCACATCGTCCCAGGCGTAGGCAAACATCACGCGCGGGTCTTCGCGCACCAGGTCCAGCGCCACCACTTCGTGGAAGCCATCCCCGGAGGTAATGCGCATGTGGGTGGCTTCGGGACGGGGCTGGACGGTTTCCAGCAGTTCTTGCGCGCTAAAGCCGGTCCATTGGGTGGTGCTGATGAGGTCCCCGGCGATGCGGTTCGAAATACAGGACATGGTGATAATGGCGTTCATTGGCGTGTAATTTTCGCGCAGTTCCGCCAGGGAAAGCGCGACTTCGTTGTCTACCAGGCCCGTTACACGCAGGCGCCAGTCTTCCTCGCTGATGTTTGGCCCGCCGCCCACGCTGATGTCGATGCGATAATGGTCTTCCAGCGGGGTGTATTCGGGCCGTGTGCCGGGTGCGGGTTCGATGAGCACAGCTTCGTTGCGTAGCCCGGAGATATCCACATCCCCGCCCACGATTTCTTCTTCGGTAAAGGTCTGGATCACGGCGGCCATGCCCGTGCCAACCAGGGTCAGGACTGCGCTGGTGCTGCCCAGCTGGATGAGGAATTCGCGCCGCGAAACCGCCGCCACGCTGGCCTGGGTCGCTGCTTCATCCTGGATGCGCTTCTTTTCGACGTGTGCTTGAACAGCTTCGCGGATAATCTCCGGCGCGTTTTCCTGCACCTGGGCGCTGGTGTACGGGGGACTCGCCGCACCAGGTGCGCAGCACTGGCGCTAAAGGCTGCTGGCAAGGGGGCCGGGCGGGCCAGACGGGTGTAGACCCAGCCAACCAGCAGTCCCCAGGCGCCCAGAGATGCAACCGTCCACAGCACCACCAGCCCGCTGGAGGCTTCCGCAGCGGATTCGATATACAGATGCACCCCGGCCATCAGCCCGCCCAGGATGATCCCCCATTCCAGGGCGACGAGCAAGGCGGTATTGCCAGCTTGTGCACCGGGCTTCTGGCGGCTCATTAAGGTGAAGAAGAGCGTGCTCGCCACCACCAAGATAACGGCAAAGATCATCACGGCCATGATGCGTTCGGCGGTTTTGGCGGCGTCATCCAGCGGGCCGAGATCGAGGAAAGTCAGCACATCCACCATTCGGTCAATGCCAAAAGTGATCAGTGCGCCGGGCGTGACTTCAGCAATCAAGGAGAAAAGTTCGTACGGGAAGAACGACAACCCCGCGACGCTGTTGGCAATGTAGCTTAGCGCCAGAAGGGTAACCCGAGCAGCAGACCGACGAGGCCGCCGATTAACCAAGCTTTATTCAACATACCCTCCACCTTCTCAATCTGCTTAGCTATGTGTTTTGACCCTAGCAGGGAGATGTTTCTGCAAGGTTTCTGCCCTGGGTCACGGCTCAGATGCACCGTCTAACACGGTTTTTACTTTCTGGTGCCGGTATTGCCCCTTGGGGTGCAGGGTGCGTAGCCATTCTGCCAGGTGGTTTACGGCCTCGTGCGCGCCGTCTGTGGCGCGGGGGAGGCCCACTTCGGCCATTCGTACCACGAATTCCCCACCGCTACGTTCCTGAATCAAGAGCATCAGGTGTTGTTTAAAGAGCGGTTCGTCAATGAAGGTATCGACCAGCAGCGACGGATACTGCGTGCTGCGGTAGAGTTCCATATAGTGGACGGTGCGGGGTCCATTGCGCAGGATGTGTGGCGTAAAGGCGTCCTGAATGGCTTGCAGGCTGAGCGGTGTTTGGATAACGGCATTGGGCATGGTTTCATCCAGTTTAACAGGCGGTGGATGGTCGATGGGCGTGCTGGTGCGCTGGTAACGAAAGTAAAAGGGGATTCTCCCGGCGGCGAGCGCCTTACGTTCATAGCGCGTTTGGCTGAACCCCGGCTCGCGTTCCCGCAAAAAGGGGGCGCCATAGGCATTGGCCAGGCCCGGGGTGGCCTGCAAAGCCAGGTCAATTTGCTGGGCGTAAGGTTCGATGTCCGTAGCGATGTAAACAGCCCCTCCTGGCTCCAGGCGGCTGGCAATGGCGTGCAATAGCTCTGTGGTCACCAGGCGGCGCGCATGGTGCCGCTTTTTATGCCAGGGATCAGAGAAATTGAGGTGAAAGGCGCGCACCTGCTCCGGCTGAAAGAGGCAATGCAGGGCCATCAACCCTTCGCCATATACCAATCGAACAGTGCTCAGCCCGGTGCGCTGCAAGCGTTTTTCGGTCCAGGTGAGGGGCGCATGGGCGCGCTCAATGCCAACAACGTTCCAGGTGGGTTGTTGGCGCGCCAGGTGGTGCAGAAACTTGCCATCGCCAAAGCCAATTTCCACGGCCAGCGGTGCCGCACGACCAAAGACCCCGGTCCAATCGGTGGGGAAGGGCAACTGCATTGCGTTCAGGGTCGGCAGAACAGCGCGGGCCATAAAGGGGACCTCCGGGTTACAGATCGCGCGGGTCCAGGTAAATTCGTTCGCTCCAGCGGGGTTGCCAGCCCGGGATCAAGCTCTTGAACATCAGCCAGTAGTCCTTCTGAAAGGCGGCTTCTTGCAGCAGGGCGGCTGGGATGGGGTCTGCACGGTCAACCAACCAGGTAATTTTGTTGACGTTCGTTGAGACGGCCTCATCCCGCAGCCAATGGAAGAGCTGGGTGAATGCCTTGCCGTGCTGGGTGCCCACCTGGTCAAACACCTGAAGGTTGCGCCCCAGGCGCTCTACCTGAGTGGGCGTCGTTGGCCAGGGGGTATCCGCTGAAATTTGCATATACACCTGCGATTGATTGTAAACGCTAAGCCCGGTGTATTGGCCGTTCATATCCAGGCACCAGCGTTGATACTCCAGGTTTTGCACGCGCTCCGCCACATAGGGGACGTATAAATCGCATTGATAATAGGTGAGGTCAATGAGATTGTGGTCTCTGGGTTGAGCCAGGCACTCTGGGCGCGGCACATCAAATTCTAGCATGGGGTAGGGCGTATATTCCAGATAGAGGATGATGCGGGCTTTGGCATAACCGGCTTTGGCCACCATCCCCTGCGAAGCCTGATTGGTGCTCACGATGAGGCTATAAGCACCCACTGCGCCTGCCTCGCGGGCCCACCGCAGCTTTTCTTCCACCATCGCATGGCCAATCCCATTCCGCCTTAGCTGCGGGTGCACGCGTGTATCAAAACTATAACCAACCTTAACGGGTTGCCCACCGATAAACGTGTCTTTCAGGGCAATGCTGGTCACCCCAACCACCTGGCCACGCGCTTCCGCAACCAAAGTTAGCCGTTCTTTGTAGAGTTCTGCACGGTTAATAAAGCGGTTTCGGTAGTGGATAAAGGGCTTAGGAAAGCCACGCGGCGATTGACGTTCCAGGGCCATCAGGGCTGGATCGTCATCGCTGTGGTAAGGGCGGATGATCATTTAAGGGTTGCTCAATACTTAATTATGGTCTTTGTCTGGCCATAGTGTATCAAAAAGTGCTGGGCGCAAGGCAAGATGCGCCGTAAACGGTTTGTTTACGGCGCATTTGAGGGGGCTAGGCGGTTAGAACTTCATAACTTGTGGTGATTTCTGCCGCTTTGGAGAGCATCGCAGAGGCAGGACAGTACTTGGTGTACGACAGCTCGATGGCACGTTCCACCGCTTCTGCACTCAGCGTGGCGCCCTTAAAAGCGAAAATGAATGTGGAGCTGGGTGTAAATGCGGGGGTGCTCCTCGGCGCGCTCCAGGATGCGGACCTCGGTTTCGAAGTGGTCAAAGACCTGGCGTTTTTGCGCAAATGCTGACCACATCCATCGCGGTGCAGCCCGCTAGCCCCACGAGCAGCATATGCAAGGGGCGGTGCCCCAGCTCTTGCCCACCCACGGCCACATCCGCGTCCAGGGGGATCAGCCAATCGCCGGAGGGCGTGGTGCCAACAAAGTGCATTCCATCTTGTAACGTAACCTTCACATGCTCAGCCATGAACGGTATCCTTTTTCCTTGATGCAAATAAGATGCACTGAAGCGCGCATTTCTGACGCAACCTGACAGGCGCCTGGCGCAACTGCTGAACTGATCCGAGAACACGTTGCGCCAGCGGTTACGCGAGACGCTGCACGATGCGGCTGACAAACGCGGTGCGCGGCGGCGTCAGATGGATGGGGTGGCCTGCCAGAAACATCGCTTTGCAATTCATGGCAATATTGGCCATTTGCCATATGCATGCCATTTCAAGAATGGTTATCATCAGACCAGAACCTGAACAATATCGGGGGTTTGTGGTCTGCCTGGCTCGGCCCCGTGATAACTTCATTCAGTAGAAGAAACATGCACTGGAGGAGCTTCCTGATGATTAAAACACGGGCGCGCAAAATTTACGCGACGTACTAGCACGTAAGGGGCGCACTTTACTGGTTGCCATTGCAATCTTTATTGGGGTTGCCGGAACAATTGCATTGTTTTCCATGAGCGATGTCATTGTGCGGCAGTTGCAGGAAGACATCCAGGAAGATGAACTGGCGATGGCCCGCTCCTTTGTCACGGTCCAGGCCGGGGCAGAGCTGGATAATGAAGCCTACCTGGAAATGTTGCGCGATATGGAGGGGATTACCTCCGTGCAGGGTGCCGCCCAGGTGACGGGCTACTTTGTGACGGATGAGTCGGTCTATAACGATTTCCTGGCTACTCAGGGTGCTGAGGCCGCTGGCGACGAGGAAGATCGCCCGGATTATGAAGAAATCGTCCTCTATGCGTATTCTGAGCCGTTCGAGGAACTGACCATCGAGCCGATGCGTTTGGTGGAAGGCGAATATCCAGCCCTGGGTACGGATGCGATTGCCCTGGAGCAGCGCACTGCCGAACGCCTGGAACTGGAAGTGGGCGACCAGGTCTACTTCCGCGTGCTCAGCCCCAGTCGCAACCCGGAGTTTGAGGGTGAAATCGGCACCCTGGAACCCTGGACTGTTTCTGGTATTGTCTTTCATCCCTACAACCAGGCCCCGCGCGAGGCAGCTTTTGCCAATCTGGAAGATGCCACTTACCTGGGCGCAAGCACCGGCTTTTGGCCTCTTTGAGGCGCGCTGGGTAGATTACTCGATTGCGGAAGAAGCGGTCGATGACTTCACTGCCAATATTGCCCAGGGAACGCCGTACATCCCGGTGTTTACGGCTCAGGAAGACCCCGCCAACAGCAGCCTGATCAGTGGCGCCCAGACCCTGGGCAACACGCTGGGCTTTCTGGCGCTGGTGTCGCTGATTGTCTCTGGCTTTCTGGTGATTAACGTAATCAATGCAATTGTGGTGGAGCAAAAGCGGCAGATCGGCGTGATGAAATCGCTGGGGGCCACGCGCCTGGATAGCTTTTTCATCTATTCCGGCATTGCCTTCGCCTATGGCCTGATTGGCGTGATTCCGGGCGTAATCGTCGGGATCCCCGTGGGCAATGCCATTGCGCACACCATCGCGCCGGAGGTGAACACCGTGCTGGAAGGCTTCCAGATTTCACCAGGCTCCATCTTCCTGGGGGTGCTGGTGGGGCTGCTGGTGCCGGTGCTGGCCTCGATTTTGCCGGTGTTCAATGGGACGCGGGTGCGCATCCTCGAGGCGCTAACGGACCTGGGGATTGACGCCAATTATGGCACTGGGCCACTGGCCCGCATCATCGGCATCTTGCCTGTGCCCATCACTGTGCGCCAGGGCCTCAGCAACGTGACCATCAAGAAGGGGCGCATCCTCTTCACTATGATTACCCTGTCCATTGCCGTAGGGGCGTTTATCGGTATTTTTGCTGTGTTTAACTCCCTCACGACGGGCCTGGGGCTGTTCTTCGACTCCTTTAATGTTGAAGTGGGTGTTTTCCCCAACGAAACCGTGGACCCGGCTATCGTGATTGCCATCCTGGAGCGTGAATTTGTGAACAACCCGGCGCGCGACTTCTCGCTGGAGTCGATTGAGCCGGGCTTCCAGCAGCAAGTCGAGTTCGAAGGGTATGACCCCTTGCCCAGTGCCGGGGGGCCGCCAGGCATCTTCGCCTATGGCTATCAGATCGAAAGCGATACCCCTGCTTTCAATTTTGAAGTCACCGAAGGCACGGCCCTGACGCCCGAAAACGCTGAGGCCGGGATTATCTTCTCCAGCCTGCTCGCCAGCAACATGGACAAGGGCGTGGGCGACCGAGTGGTCATCCAGATTTCGGGCAACGAGCGCGAGCTTGAAGTGGTCGGAATTGCGGACTTCCCGCTGGACCAGGTTTGGATGGACTGGCGCACGCTGGCGGATATTTCCGGCTACCGCTCTGGGGCACCGCGTGCCAACGAATACCTGACGGAAGTTGCCGTCGAGGGCCTGGCGACGGCACAGAATGGCACGGTTAATGCTCTGGGCATTGACCAGCAGTTTGCCGGGTTCCTGGACGATTCCCTGACGGAAGGGGAGTTCTCAGCAAGCGGGACCAATGGTGTGGTCATCAGCGAAGCCCTGGCCGAAGCGGGTGGTTACGCGGTGGGCGACCGCTTGAGCCTCAGCGCCACCACGGAAAACGGCACCCAGGGCGAATATCCCGTGGTGGGCATCCTGGCGGTTCCGCCCGCGATGGCAGCTCAGATGGGCGACCTGCCCGCTGAGTTCATAATGCTGAACCTGCCTGCGCTGGTTGAGCTGGAAGGCGCCACGGGCGAAGGGGTGGTGGTGCCGCAGGGCTACTTCCTGACGACCACAATCGATGACCCCAGCGCCGAAGAACTGGACGATGTGTTGAACGACCTGAACGAAGCGATGCTGGATAACGGCATCCCCTCGTTGACCTTTAACTTTGTGGAATTGGTGGATCAGATCAGCGTGGCCTTTACCACCTTCCAAGTGATCATGCAGCTGGTGGCGGCGCTGATTGCCGTGGTCGGCGCGCTGGGCCTGCTCACCACGCTTTCGATGAGCGTCTTTGAGCGCCAGAAGGAAATCGGCGTGATGCGCTCGATTGGAGCGGGATCCAGCACGGTGGCGATGCAGTTCCTCACAGAAGGGCTGGTGGTGGGCTTCATTGCCTGGGTAGTGGGCTTGCCGTTGGGCTTCCTCATCCAGATCCTGTTGCTGTCCATCACCGGCTTTGACGAAACCTTCCCGGTGACCTTCCCGATTGAAGGGGCAATCCTGGCGCTGGTTGGGGTGATGGTGATCACGACTTTGGCCAGCTTGCTTCCTTCGCTTTCTGCGGCCCGCAAAACCGTTTCGGACATCCTGCGCTACCAGTAGGATAGTCCGGGTCGCCAGCATCAATGGACGCCCCCTCGGGAGTGGGGTGGCGTCCATTTATTTTTACTGGGTGACAGGGGGCAGGTAAGCCCCGGTTCGAAGCTGGTCGAGCATCATCAGCGCGGATTGGTAGTTGGGGTTAAAGGCGATGGCGGTTTCCATTTGGCGGATGGCGAAATCATATTGCCCGCGCCCCGCGTAGCCATACCCAGCCAATAATACAGCTCTTCTGTCGCCATGTTGCCCATGTTGTTCAGGGTGCGGCGCGTGATGTCGATCACTTCGTTGTAACGCCCGACGTTGTAGTACGCCTCCAGCATCCCGAATTGGTACCAATGCATGCGGAAAGGCAACCCGATGGCCTGTGCCTGGTCATAAGCGGCGGCAGCATCCGTGTATAGCCCTTGCATGACGTAGGTGGTGCCCAGATTGTAGAGCGCGAAAGCGCTGCTGGGGTTGGCGGCCATCTCTGCCAGGGCGACCCGGTGCGACTTTTCGATATTGGAGGGGATCAGCCAATCCTCGCCCATGATGTAGGCGACTTCTGCTTCGCGTTCCACCGGATAAATCACCTGGAACTGGCGGTTCATCTGGCGCCATAGTTCATCCAGCGTCGATTCCGCTACGCGGTAGCCTTCCAGGTTGCCGCTCCCCAGGTAGCTATCGTAGGTCAGGATCACATCACCATCGTAGCCGATGAGCAAGCGGTTGTGCCCCGCCCAACCCGGCGCAGGCCCAGAGGTGACTTCTACGCTGGTCTCAATGATCACCGGGAAGCCTGCCGCCAGCAAGCGCCGCAGGGTGGTCCAACTGCCGCCCATGCGCCAGACCGAACGCAAACCAGGGAACTGCAAGTTGACGTAGTCTGACATTTGCGAGATGTCCACGCTCACGTCTTGCTCGGTGTTTGGGCGCAGGTAACTGGCCGCGACCATCTGGTCATCTGTGCCGCCGTAATAGGTGAGCGCCATGGTGAGCGCGGTTGGAGCACAGTTGTTGAAAGCCTGGCGCAGGTAAGTAATCCCATCCAGCCGGACGAAGTTTGGCAGGGGGGTGGGCTGCATATTTGGAGCGTTGGTCAGCTCGCCATTGATTTGCGTAAAAGTGGTGGCGATCCAGCCTTGCAGCGTGCCCTGGCTATACTGCACCAGCAGCCAAAAACCGCTTGCATCGGTGCCCAGGATGGGGAGCACATCGCCCTGGATGAGATGGCCAATGACGTCGAAGTTATCGCCGGGGCCGTTACGCACGTTGAGCGCCTGGGCCGTCACCACAGCGTTTAGCCCTTCGGGGGTGAAGGTTGGGCTGGGCGTGGCCGAGGCGCCTGAGTGGGCGAGGCCGTTGGCGAGGGGGT
>JAAUUD010000133.1 GCA_012031655.1 Anaerolineae bacterium
GCCTTGGCCAACGCGCTCCCACCCGGGGCGGCCCCTCCTGCGCCGGGCCTCACGCGCGCCCCGGCCTGCCCCTGCCAAATGACGATTCGTTCTGGATTGCGCCGAGAGCAAATCGCGGAGATCATCGACAGCCTGCCTGTGGGGTTTTATGGGCGCGACTTTCTGGCGGTGACTGGCCCTGGGGCCAGTGTTCCGGCGCGCGACTTCTTGAGCGGCATGCCGCCTGGCGCCAGCCTGGAAGGGTATTTATGGCCTGGCACCTACACCCTCACGAACGAGATGGACGCGACCGCCTTCCGCGAGATGTTGCTGGATGCCTTTGGCGCAGCGACCGGGGACCTGTGGGGGAGTGCCGCGTTGCAGGGGCTTTCGCCTTACGAAACCGTGACGCTGGCCAGCATCATCGTGCGCGAGAGCCGCGACCCCGCCTCTCAACCGCTGATCAGCAGTGTGTTTCATAACCGGTTGCGCGTCGGGAGAGGGCTGGGGGCCTCTGTGACGACCCAGTATGCCCTGGGCAGGCCGGGCGCCTGGTGGCCTAGCCCCGCTGGCTACGTCAGCACACTGGCTTCGCCCTACAACACCAACATTTACCGGGGATTGCCGCCAACGCCCATCAGCAGCCCGGATCGCAGCGCACTACAGGCCGCTGCGAACCCCGCCGAAAGCGCCTATCAATTTTTTTCTGCGAACTGTCGGGGGCCGGGCATCTATTTTGCGGAAACCTACGAGCAACACCTGGCAAACGTGCGGTGTGAGTAGCGGGGCAGGGGAAGTCGAAATGCCTAGAGGGCGAGGCCACCGGCTCGCCCTCTGCAAAAAGGCCAGGTCAGGCGGCGCTATCGAGCTGGCCGTCCTGGTTCCAATCCAGGGCCTGGCCATCCTGGTTCTGGATGTGCGGCTTGGCTTCGCCATGGATCACCGCGCCCGTCACCGTAACGGTGCCAATCTCCGAGCGCGAAGGAATTTCAAACATGATGTCCATTAGCGTGCGCTCGATGATGCCACGCAGGCTACGGGCGCCTGTTTTATACTTCATGGCTTCCTGAGCGGCTGCCGTAAGGGCATCCTCGGTCAGTTCTAGCTTCACATTGTCCAGGCTAAAGAGATGCTGGTATTGCTTGACCAGCGCATTCTTCGGCTCGGTGAGGATGCGTACCAGTGCGGCCTCGTCCAACGGCTCGACCGCAGCCATCACCGGCAAGCGCCCGATGAATTCCGGAATCAGCCCGAACTTCATCAAGTCCTCGGCGGTTACATGCCGCAGGATTTCGTTGTAGCTGGGCTTATTGCCAGTGGGCGCCGATTTGCCAAAGCCCAGGGCGCGCGTGCCAATTCGCTCGGCCACGATGCGGTCCAGGTCTGCAAAAGCGCCCCCGCAGATAAACAGGATGTCCGTGGTGTCGATCTGGATGAACTCCTGATGCGGGTGTTTGCGCCCGCCCTGCGGTGGGACGTTGGCCACGGTGCCTTCGATGATCTTGAGCAGGGCTTGTTGCACGCCCTCGCCGCTTACATCGCGGGTGATGGAGGGGTTATCGCCACTTTTGCGGGCTGTTTTATCGATCTCATCAATGTAGATGATGCCCTTCTCGGCGCGGGTGATGTCATAATCCGCTGCCTGAATGAGGCGCAGCAAGATGTTCTCCACATCTTCGCCCACGTATCCGGCTTCAGTCAGCGCAGTGGCATCCACAATGCAGAAGGGCACATCCAGCACGCGCGCCAGCGTTTGTGCGAGCAGCGTTTTGCCAGAGCCTGTCGGGCCGATGAGCAGGATGTTGCTCTTGTCCAGCTCAACTTCGCTGCCATCTTGCACGGCGTTGATGCGCTTGTAGTGGTTGTAGACCGCCACGGACAGCACCCGCTTGGCGCTTTCCTGCCCAATCACGTATTCATCCAGGTGGGCGTGCATCTCGCGTGGGGTGATCATGCGCTCCAGGCGAAATTCGCCGTGGCTTTCCAGGTCTTCCAGACGGCCCAACTCTTCGTCCAGGATGTTTTTGCACAGCAGGACGCACTCGTTGCAGATGAAAACCCCATCTGGTCCGGCGATCAGCCGTTGGACCAGCTCGCTGGACTTGCCACAAAATGAGCAATGTGGGGTCTCACCAGCGCTAAATCCGCGTTTCACGGTCAATCCTTTCCACTTGCACGTGCTTGGCGCGCAAAACTATTTCTTGCCGTTCTTGGCGGGCGGCTCCAGGATGGCGTCAATCAGCCCATATTCGACGGCCTGCGGCGCGGTCAGGTACACGTCGCGGTCGGTGTCTTTCTCGATCTGCTCCAGGGGTTGCCCGGTGCGCTCCGCCAGGATGCGGTTCAACAGATCGCGCTGGCGCAGGATTTCACGCGCCTGAATTTCGATGTCGGAAGCCTGGCCACCGCCGCCGGACTGCCAGGGCTGGTGCATGTGAATGGTGGCGTTGGGCAGGGCATAGCGCTTGCCTTTTTCGCCCGCGGTCAGCAGCACCGTGCCAAAGCTGGCGGTCAGGCCCACGGCGTAGGTGTTCACCGGCGCGCTGATTTGCTGCATGGTGTCGTAGATGGCCAGGCCGTGGTAGATCACACCGCCGGGGCAGTTGATGTACATTTGAATATCGCGTTCGGGGTCTTGCTGGTCCAGGAAGAGCAACTGCGCGATGATCAGGTTCGCGACCTGTTCGTTGATTCCGGTGCCCACAAAGACCAGGCGTTCCTTGAGCAACAGCGAGTAGATGTCATAGGCACGTTCGCCACGGCCACTGGTCTCAATCACCATCGGGATCAAGCCATTGTAGATGTCCATCGGATGCATAAGCTCCTTGCAGCGTTAGACGCTGCATCTCCTTTCCTGATTTTAGTCTTCAGACGGATCGTTGCCAGTTGGTGGGGGTGTTTCCGCCGTGGCGGTTTCACCGAGCGGGGTGCTTTCTCCTGAAGCAGCCAGCGAGATAAGGTTGCTCACCTCCGGGGAAGCGGGGGCCTCCTCCGTGGCTTCGATGGGTGGGTTTTTGCCCGTCACGATGTCGATGACACGGCGCATAACGCGCTGTTGCTGCAAGGTGTTGGCGATGTCTTCCCGATTGCGCGGTGTATCCAGCAAGCTGCGGTACATGGCGGACTGCTCGCCAAAGTCGGCGGCGATGCGGTCAATTTCCACATCCACATCGGCTCGCCCACTGTGAGCTTTTCCTGAGCGATGAGCTCGCCCAGGGCCAGGTCGCGCTTCAGCGCTCGGCGGCTGTTTCGCGCTGGCGCTCGCGGAGCATGTTGGCATCCTGGCCCGTTAGTTCCAGGTAGCGTTGCAGGCTCTCGATGCCGAATTGCTGTTGCACCAGCCGTTCCATACCGCGCAACAGGCCATCAATGTAAAGCTCCACCAGCACATCGGGATAGCGCATCTCGGCGCCGTTGACGAGGTCTTCTATCACAGCTTCAAAGAGCTGCTGCTCTGCGACGTTGGTGGCTGTTTTTTCCATTTCGGCGCGAACTTCCATCCGCAGGTCCAGCAGCGATTTCTCTTCGTTGTTGAGGACCCGCTGGGCGAAGGTGTCGTTGAGGGTGGGCAGGGTGCGGCTATTCATCTGCTTGCCCCGCACCATCACTTCCAGGGTGCGGCCTGCCAGGTCCTCGTTTTCGAAGTCCTCTGGCAGGGTGATGGAAAATTCGCGCGTTTCGTCCACGCTCAGGCCCACCAAATGCTCAGAGAAAGTCGGGAAGAGGTCGCGTTGGGCGTCGGCCTCACCGCGCACCACCACCACAAAGTCTTCTTCGTTAAAGACGTCGTGCCAGTGACCGTGCGGTTCGTCCGTTGCATCCTCGTCGCCGGGGGCGGCTTCGGCTTCGGCTTCAGTTTCGTCGCCATGCGCGTGCTCGTGGTCATGCTCGTGCTCATGCGCATGGTCTTCCGCATGGAACCAGCGCACCTGCAAGTCGATCTTGAGTTGGTCGCCCCACCTGGGCGGCGCGCTGCACTTCCTCCACCACGGCGTGTTCTTCGCGCAGGTCCTCCAGGCTGTCGCGCAGCATTTCATCCGTGACCGGCTCAATGACCAGTTCGCGGCGTAGCTCGCGGTACTCCTTGAGGTCAATTTCGGGTTGCTTGGGCACATTGAAGATCATGCTCAGCACGCCCTCGGCGTCTGTTTCGTACTTCACCAGGGTGCCCATGGCCACAGGGTCAATGTTGCTGGCTTCCAGGGCTTGCTTGTAGGTTTTGTCCGCCAGGTTTTCGACCGCTTCTTCCAGAATGGCTTCTTCGCCAAGCATACGCGCCACCACATTATAGGGCGCTTTGCCTGGGCGGAACCCCGGCACACGCACCTGCTTACCCAGGCGTTGCGCAGCTTTGCGTTTGGCCTCGTCGGTTTGTTTGGCATCGACCACCACAGTAAGCTGGGCTAAGTGGTTGGCGATGTGCTCGACTTGTAGGTTCAAGGTGAGCCTATCCTCTCTAGCTTTCAACATTATAACCACCTTGCGGCGGGGTGAGAAACGTTCTTACAAAGGTTTTATGCAGGGCGATGCGCGGGACCTCTCCCCTACTGAACAAAACGGGGCACTGAACTTTACAGCTCCAGGCCCCGCGTCTTGGATGGGGAAGGAGGGACTCGAACCCTCACGGATTACTCCACATGATCCTAAGTCATGCGCGTCTGCCAATTCCGCCACTCCCCCGGCAGTGCGTCCATTATAATCCGCGCTGCCTACCTGGTAAATGGTGGGTTAAGGGGCGCTCAGCAGCGTGGCCAGTGCCTCTGGCGTGGTGACGGGCATCTGGCAGGCGAACTCCTGGCAGACGTAGGCGGTGGCGGCGTTGTCTCGCAAGGTGCGGTGAGCCAGCAACGCGGGCGTGGCCTCTGCGCCCGGCGGCTGAGCAACCCAGGCGGTAACCACCCGCGGGCGGAAGGGGCGTTGGACGACCTCCAGCAGGGGTTGCGCGGCTTCGCGCTGGCCCACGATAGCCACTTCCAGCGGTCGGCGCACCAGCAAATGCAACGCAGAAAGCGCCATCCCGAACGCCTGGGGGTATTGGGCCATGGCCGCGGCCACCTGGCGCAGCAGGTGATGCCCCAGGCTGGCGTAGCGGGTTTCGCCACTGAGCGCGGTCATCCGAATGAGGTTGAAGGCCATCAGGCTATTGCCGCTGGGGGTGGCGTTATCCTGCAAGCTGCGCGGGCGGGCAATCAGCGTTTCGTGATCGTCGCTGGTGTCGTATAGGCTGCCGCCGTCCTCTGCCTGGAAGTGCGCCAGGACGTCTTCGGTCAGGCGTTGGGCAGCCTGGAACCAGCGCACCTCGAAGCTGGTCTGGTAGAGCTCCAGCAGGCCATCAATCACGTTAGCGTAGTCTTCCAGGTAGCCATTGAGCTTGCTTTCGCCAGCCTTATGGCTGCGGTAGAGCCGTCCCTGGGCATCCGAGAGGGGACCCAGCAGGAAGGCCGCGTTGCGCTCCGCGATGGCGGTGTAGTGTTCGCGCTCTGCCGGAAAGACGCGCGCGGCTTCTGCATAGGCAGCCAGCATCATGCCGTTCCAGGCGGCCAGCATTTTTTCGTCACGGCCTGGCTTGATGCGCGCCTCGCGGGCAGTCCAGAGCACGCCGCGCGCCTGTTCCAGCGCCTGGGGGGCCAGGCATGGCGGCGGGCCACATCATCCAGAAATCGCGGCACGTTGGGGATGTTCTTTCCCTCGAAATTGCCGCCTTCGCTGATGTCCCAGTAATCCAGCACGGCGTCAATGCTTGCATCGGGCATTTGAGGCTGCAACAGGCCGCGCACCTCGTCCACTGTCCAGAGGAAAAACTTGCCTTCTTCGCCTTCGGAGTCGGCGTCCTGTGTGCTGTAGAAGCCGCCGGTGGCTGCATCCAGCATTTCGCGCTCGGCATAGGTCAGGATTTCGCGGCAGATGCGTTCGAAAAGCGCCTCACCAGTGAGTTGATAGGCGTGGAGATAGACGCGGGCAAGCTGGGCATTGTCGTAGAGCATCTTCTCGAAGTGCGGCACTAGCCAGCGCTCATCGACGCTGTAGCGGTGGAACCCGAAGCCAAGCTGATCGTACATGCCGCCACGTGCCATCTTTTCGAGCGTAAAGGTGACCACTTCTTCCACTTCGCGGTCGCGTTCGATGGTCAGTTCGCGCAGCAAAAAGTCCAGGTTCATGGGGCTGGGGAACTTGGGGCCGCCGGTGTGTAGCCCGCCGTGCATGCGGTCCGCGTTGCGGATGAGCCGTGCCACGGCGTTGGCCAGCAGGTCCGAGTCCAGCACATCCGCCGGGCTTTCGGCGGTGATGATGGGCTCGGACTTGAGCAACTCCGCGACCTGTGCAGCGCTGTTGTCCACCTCCGCCCGCCGATTCCGGTAGGCGTCAATCACGGCGTCCATCACCTGCTTAAAGCTCGGGCGGCCATAGAGTGGTTGCGGGGGGTAGTAGGTGCCCGCGTGGAAGGGCTTGCCCTCCGGCGTCAGGAAGACGGTCATTGGCCAGCCGCCATGCCCACGCTGAAAGAGCTGGGTGGCCTTCATGTAGATGTCGTCCAGGTCGGGGCGTTCTTCGCGGTCCACCTTCACGTTGATGAAGTAGTCGTTCATCACGGCGGCGGTGGCGGGGTCTTCGAAGCTCTCGTGGGCCATGACGTGGCACCAGTGGCAGGCGCTATAGCCCACGCTCAGCAGGATTGGTTTATCGGTTTCGCGTGCTTTCTGAAGCGCTTCTGGCCCCCAGGGATACCAATCCACCGGGTTTTCGGCGTGTTGGAGGAGGTAGGGGCTGGTTTCCTGGGCAAGACGGTTCATGGGGTGGCCTTCCGGTGTGTTTTTTGATCTCTGCTTTCAGGCTATCGTCTTTTTGGCCGGGTTTCAATAAGCAAGATGTGCATCAATTTTATTGAGGGGCGGGGCAAACCTCCACAATCAGGCCATCACTCCAGTTATATTTAGCCTCGAAGAGCGCAGCCACTGTGGCGGCAAGTTCTGGATTGCCGGTGGGATTGATTGTGCGTGCTCGGCCAGGCTGGAAAAGAGCAGCCTGGCCCACCCGAAAACGCACCGAGGATTGCTGAAGCAGGTTCTGCACCCAGTGTGCCTGTTCGCGGCCTTCAGCCACCATATAGAAGCAACCCCCGTGCGGCACAAACCATAGCTCAACCTCATGCGGCTGGCCGCTCCGCCGCCCGACCGTCTCCAGATAGAAAAAAACCTCGTCACTCATGCGCATTTCTCCCATCACCAGCACTACTCGCAAAATCACCTGGTCTCCGGCGGGCTGCCCCCCCGGCACCCAGTACAGGAGCTCGCTCGCCTGTGACGTAATTATACAACCCCAGGGTGACGAAGTAGCGGCCTGGGGCAGGGGTGGGGCACCGGCAGGTAGTTGTCCTGAAGAAGGACGGTGTTGGGATCCCAGGAGGTCGGCGGTGCCCCCAGGAAGTCCCGGCCAAAGACATAGCCGCCGTCGGCATCCAGCAGATGCACAAAGAGGCTCAGTTGCACGGGGAGGTCACTCACCAAGGGGCGCAGGTAGAGTTGCAGGTTCAGCCCATCCACCGGTTGGCCTTCGCCGGGGAGTGTGGTCTGCGGGATATCCACGGCAAGTAACTCGAGCCAATCGCCAAACCGCACTGGCAAAGCACCCCCCCCGCCGCGATAACCTCGGGCGGAGGCTGGTCCGCAAAACGCGGATACACGGGGAAACGCGCATGGCGGGCAAGCTCGGCACGGAGCGCTGCGCCGCCATCCGTTGCCAGGCGATAGAGGTCAAAGGCCACTGCGCCATCCTGCCGCCGCACCGGTGAGAGGGTCTCGGTCCCCAGCGCAGGCGAAAGCCAGCGGGCGTGGGCTGGGGAAAGGGGCACATACGCCGACACGGCCAGCAGGGTCGGTTGTTCGCTCAGGAGCACGCTTACCCGGCCATCGAACCAGGCGCTATCGCCATGCGGGGCGTAATAGCGGTAGATGGTGGGGTCGTCTGCGATGGGCTCCAGCGAAGAAACCAACACGTGCTGGGCCTGATGCGCCTGGGTGTAGGCGGCCAATTGTTGCAGGTCGTCGCGGTAGATGCTGTTGACTTCAGCATCTCGGGGCCAGGTCACGAAGTAGGCGGGGAGGTCGCGCCAGGCCAGCAGCCCCAGGCACAGCACCCCCGCTGCCCAACTGACGCGCCCCCACCCCGGCACGCGCCCCAGGGCACTCCAGCACTGGCAGGGGCAGGCTCAGGTAAACGCCCAGGATCGCCGCTGTGGCGCGCAAAAACGAAGGCGCCCCAATCGAAAGCAGACTGGGCAAAAACCCACGAGCAGCAAGGCCAGCAGCGCCGGCGGCCTGGGGCTCGCGCCAGGCCCGCCACCCCTAACCACAACAGCGCCGGGAGGAGCAACGCACCCAGCGGCCACCCCAGCAAGGGGCGGTCGCGCATGTTATAGCGCCATTCGTGATCGCCGCGCTCGGTGAACATCCCAACCAGCACGCACGCGTTCTCCAGAACGAGGTCTGGATTTCCGGCACGGAGTTCGCGCCAGGGCGCGCCAACGACTTCATAGCGAAAGCTACTGCTCTGATCAGTAAGGCGTGTGTAGGCCATGGGGGCAGCCAGAAGCACCGCCAGGCCACCTGCCAGCAGCCAGGCGCGCGCACCACGCCGCCAACCACCGGCGCGCCGCAAAGCCACTCCGCCCCACGCACCAAAGGCCGCAAACAAGGCCACATAGGCCGGGTAGGTGTAAACGGAAAAGCCCAGGATCGCGCCGATCAGCAGGGCGGTGCGGTCGCGCTGCTGGGTGCTGGCTGGGTGCTGCTGCAAGCGCCACAACCCCCCACAGCAGGGCCAGCGCCAACAGCGGAACCCAACCGGCGCGCAGCGCCTGACGGCTCAGGAAAA
>JAAUUD010000134.1 GCA_012031655.1 Anaerolineae bacterium
AGCCCAGCAGCGTCGGGACGCCGGTGAGGGTGGCCAGCGCGCCCATAGAAGATGTTGTAGCCGCCGTTGTAGGGGGCTTCGGCCAGCACCGTTTGCCCGTCAGGTCCAGTTCCTCAAAGCAGGTGATGACCGCCCATTCATCGCTACCCAGGGCCGTCGGACGGCCATCCAGCGTGAGCAGCGGTTCGCGCCCGCAGGTCTGCGGGTCGCCCCCTGTTTCGCTGGCCAGGGTTTGGCAGTCCTCCCAGCGGTCGCGCGCGGCGTAGAAGTTGGTCTCGTGCAAGGCACGGGTGCGGATGGCATAAAAGGGATAGAGCAGGCCCAGCCACAGCACCATCACCAGCAAGGGCAGGTAGCCCAACCGAGGAATAAGGCGGATCGCTATATTGACGGTCCGATCCTCCGAGGTTAAGCGATCTTCGGTGCCCCGGGTGCGGGTGTCGCCCCCGGCCAGCACATGGTAAACCCCAAAGGCTGTGGCAATGCTCAGGAAAATCCAGCCCTGGTACCAGAATTTGAAGATGGTGTTGAGCCTTACCCGGAAGTTATCCACCAGGTAGAAGAAATCGGGAAAGAGGATCAGCGTCAGGCCCGCTGCCAGGATGAGCAAAGCCATGGCGGTCGCCGGGCGATAGTTGAGCATGTTGGATGGGGTGCGCCCGGTGCGCCCAAATAAACGAAAAGCGATGAAAACCAGGGCAAACAGCACCGCCCCCTGCCAGGGCGTGGCTTCGGCGCGGCGCCACAGCAGTCCCGCCAGAATTCCTGATCCTGGTTGGGGTTAACCTGGCCAAAGGTAATCTCCTGGGCACGGCAGGCCGAAACCTGGAGCGCCGGGGGGGGGGCCTGGCTGCCATCTTCCAAAATGCGTGGCGCCAGGTTGCCGTCGCCACATAGCCCCTGGTAGATCGCGGCGCCGCCCAGCGGCACAGCCACGATGATCAGGAGAAAGAGCACCAGGTAGGTCAGTAGCAAGGCCAGCCAATTGACCTGCCGCCAACCGCGCACCATCTCCACCAGCAGAAAGGGCACCAGCAACGCAAAGAAGCCGCCAAACTGCAACAGCACTTGCTGCGGCGCCGTGCTCCAGATGATGTTGAAGTAGAAGCCGCCCGCCTGGCTGGTAAAGCTGATCAGCCAGGGCAGGTAAAAGAGCAGGGTCAGTGCGCCCAGGGCCAGGCCAAAGCCCAGCACGCCCAGCCAATCCTGACCAGTCAGGCGTCCGGTGCCGTTGCGGACCAAGCGCCGCAACGCTTCGGCACCAATCAGGAAGGGGATAAACACGGCATCCCACGAGTTCATGAAGACCATGCCGCCCACCCAGACCGCCAGCAAAGCCAGCGTCCAACCGTCTGGCCTGCGCCCGCTGAGCACCAATCCACTGGCCAGGCCAATCGCCAGTACCCCAAGGGTAGGGCGGCCACGTGCGGGTGAATATCGGCCAGGATGAAGCTGAAGTGCGGAAATTCGGTGATGGGCTGGGCGCCAATCGGGTTGCCGTTCAGGAATTCATCGCGCACTACGCGGCTATAGCGGAACCACCACCAGTAATCCCAGTTCGGGTAGCTGAGTTGCGCGCCATCGAAAGTTTGTTCCCAGTCGGGGATGTCGTCGCCGTTCAGGTCGCGGATGGGCAGATAGCCATCGGGGAGGGGCTCGCCAGGCGGCAGCACGCGATCTTCCGCCAGGATGGCCCAGGTTTGCACGGTGGGGTCCGGGCTGATGTCCACCGCCAGGCGCGAGCGCCCCTCGATGTTCCAGAAATCAAAGTAGTTCTGGCCATTAATCTCAAATTCGGTGATTTCTGGGGCGTAGCCGCGCCAGGGTCGCTCGACCAGGGCGGTCCCCAGATTGCCCATGATCACGAGCATCACCGCCCCCAGCAGCCCGGCCAGCAAGCCTGCCGGAGCGTTGCCGCCCAGCCAGCGCCCCAGGGCATCGCGGGCACGTACCAGGTCATACACCACGCCCAGCATGCCAATCCCGCTGAGCGCAAACAGCAAGGGGCCAACTAGCCCAAAGGCGATGCCCGTGTTGACGCCGCTCAGGTCTGCCAGGCCCGCCGTGATCACATAGCCAAAGTAGTAGTAGCTGATGGAGTAGCCCGCCAGCCAGCCATCGTTGGGCGGAAAGCTGGCCGACTCGCGGATGCTGTTCACGAACATGATTTCCATCGGCTTTTCCGTGCTGCGGATTTCGGGTTCGTGAGCACGCACCAGCGCCCACCCCAGCAGCATCACCACAAAAAGCAGCTCGGTGATCAGCACCAGGCCCACGTTTTCGCGCAGCCAGGGTGGGCGGGGTGGCTCCAGAGGGTCACGCGGGCGCAACCACAGGAAGACCGCCAGGCTGATCACGAGTAGCCAGGCCAGCAAAATGGAGCCGGGCGTGTTCTGTAGAAAGCCCAGTATCGCCAGAAACCAGAAGACAAAGCCCGTGAGCATCAGCCCCGCACTGCGCGCCAGGGGGTAGCCTCGGCTGGGCAGGCCGGGGAAAAGCCGATAGAGGATGGGAAAGGCAGCGGCGCCCGCCAGGGTGGTGATCAACCACCAGTGGAAGATAGCCAGCCCTTCGCGTTCCAGCCAATCGCGGGCCAATTCCAGCCGGAATACCTCGTCAAAGACCCCTGCTGCGCCTAGCCCAAGCAGGCCCAGGGGGACCAGCCCATAGAAAACCAGCCGCAGCAGGTTCACCAGCACGAGCATCATCCAGGGATCACGCGCGGGAGGGGGCGCGGTGGTAGGTTCGGGGAGGGGGAGGGAGTTTTCTGCCATGAGCCTCGCGTTCGGGTGCCTTATTGCCGCCTTTTAAAATGTCCCTAATAGATACAGGCCCAGGCAGCAGAATCCGCATTGTGGGGCGGATTGTAGCACGCAGCCAGCCCGGCGCCTATGCACGATGCGCTTTGTTCTTTAGCGTTCCCCGGCCAGCCGTTGCAGTTCGTAGAGTTTGGTGATGGCATCAATCGGGCTCATCTGCTCGATGCGCAGGGCCTGAAGGGCATCCAGCACGGGATGGCGGCTGTCATCGAACATGGAAATCTGGTGCGGGCTGGCCGGGCGGTGCTTTTGCAGGGCAAAGTCGCTGCCTTGCTGTTCCAGGTCCGTCAAAATCTCGTTGGCACGCTGGATCACCGCCTTGGGCACGCCCGCCAGTTGTGCCACATGGATGCCGTAAGAGCGATCCGCGCGACCGGGCACCACCCGGTGCAGAAAGATCACCTGGTCGCCATCCTCTGCCACAGACACGTTGTAGTTGACCACACGTGGCAGGATGGCTTCCAACTCGGTGAGTTCGTGGTAGTGGGTGGCGAAGAGCGTCTTGGGGTTCAGGCGCGGGCTGTTGTGTAAATATTCGATCACGGCGCGGGCAATGGCCATGCCGTCGTAGGTGCTGGTGCCCCGCCCGATCTCATCCAGAATAACCAGGCTGCGCGAGGTGGCATGAGCGAGGATGTGCGCGGTTTCGGTCATCTCCACCATGAAGGTGCTCTGCCCGGCATGGATTTCGTCCTGGGCGCCCACACGGGTAAAGATGCGGTCTACCAGGCCGATGGTTGCTTCTTCTGCCGGGACAAACGCGCCAATCTGCGCCATTAGCACGATGAGCGCCACCTGGCGTAGCATTGTACTTTTGCCTGCCATGTTTGGCCCCGTGATGAGGTGGATGCGCTGGGCGGGGCCGAAGGTGCAATCGTTGGGCACAAAGCGCGCCTGGCCCAGGCTTTGCTCCACCACCGGGTGCCGCCCGGCGCGGATGTTCAGGATGTCATCCTGGGTTAGCGTGGGGTGGATGTAGGCTTCGCGGGCGGCTACCTCTGCCAGGCTGGCGAAGCAATCCAGGTGGGCGACTGCGCGGGCGGTTTGCAAAATCTGTGGCGTATACTGGCGCAAACTCTGGATGAGGTCATCAAACAGACGCCGCTCAATTTCCAGGATGCGCTCGTCCGCGTTCAGGATGATGTTTTCGTATTCCTTCATTTCCGGCGTAATGAAGCGCTCTGCATTGACCAGGGTTTGGCGGCGGTCGTAGTGGGGTGGGGCCTGGCCTGCCTGGCCCTTGGAAATTTCGATGTAGTAGCCAAAGACCTTGTTATAGCCTACTTTGAGCGTCTTGATGCCGGTGCGGGCGCGTTCGACCTGCTCCAGCGTGGCGACATAATCGCGCGCTTCGCGGCTCATGCGGTAGATATCGTCCAGCTCCCTCGAGACGCCCTGCCGGATGACGCCCGGGGTGTTGAGCGTGGCCGGGGGTGTTTCGACCAGCGTATCTTCAATGAGGAAAACGGCTTCTTCGCAGGGGTCCAGGCGGTCATGCAGTGCCTTGAGGGGGGGCGCCTCGGCAACTTCTGCGCGCAAAGCCGGGATTTTGCGCAAGCCTTCGGCCAGCGCCATCAGATCGCGTGGGCCTGCCGCCCGGCCAGCACACGGTTGGTCAGGCGTTCCAGATCGCTGATCGGTCGCAGGTGATGCAACACCTGGGCGCGGAGTGTGCCGCTGGCGTGCAGGGCGCTCACGGCTTCCAGGCGCGCCTGGAGGCGCTCTAGCTCCAGCAAGGGCTGGCCGATCCATTGGCGTAGCAGGCGGGCACCCATCGCGGTTACCGTGCGGTCCAGCACGTGCAGCAGCGAACCCGGGCCGCTGTCGCCGCGCAGGGTTTCAGTGAGTTCCAGGTTGCGCCGGGTGGCCGCGTCCAGCGTCATAAAGCTTTCGGTGCTATAGCTGCGTAGCGTGGTGATGGGGTCCAGGCTGCCACGTTGAGTTTCTATCAGGTAATGCAGCACGGCCCCTGCCGCCGCAGCAGCCAGCGGGAACTCTGCCAGGCCAAAGCTAGCCAGGTGCTTGACGGCGAAGTGCCGCAGGATGAGGTCAGCGGCGGTGCGGGCTTCGAAGGCGTAGTCTGGGCGTGGCGTGAGGTGGCTGCCTGGCGGCAGGGTGGCCTGCCCGGCCCAACTTTGCGGCATCAGGACCTCGCGCGGGCGCAGGCGGGTGAGTTCTTCCAGCACGCGGGTGGGGGCAGCCTCGCCGCTCACTTCTGTGGCGGCAAACTCGCCCGTCGTGATGTCCACATAGGCGATCCCGGCGCGGGCAAAGCCGTGGCCGTGGGCCTCTGGCAGCAGGGCCAGCGCCAGCAAATAGTTATTCTGGTGCTCGCGCAGCATGCTGTTTTCTGTGACGGTGCCGGGCGTCACGACTTGCGTCACCTGGCGCGGCACGATCCCATTGACTGGCTCGCTGCCCATCTGGTCCACCAGCGCCACATGATAGCCCTTGTCCACCAGGCGCGCGACGTACGTTTCCACGGCATGGTGTGGCACCCCGGCCATCGGGATGCGTTCATCTTTGGTGGTGGGGCGGCTGGTGAGCGTGAGGTCCAGTTCACGCGCCACGATTTCTGCATCTTCGTCAAAGGCCTCGAAGAAGTCGCCCATTCGGAACAACACCAGGGCCTGGGGAAACTGGGCCTTAAAGTCCAGATATTGCTGGCGGGCCGGAGTGGTTTTGCCTGCTTTGTGGCTCATAGCATTTGGGGCTCGGTTGTGCGCGGACGGATGGTGCTATTGTAGTGGAAGGGGCGTTTTTTTTCGATAGCAGGACCGGGCGAGGCGCGTCTGCTCGCCCAGCACTGGCACAGGCTAGTTCGAAAGCATGACTTCCGTGGATTTGATGACGACGGTGATTTCCTTGCCTTCGCTCACGCCCAGCGTTTCAGCCGAAGTGGTGGTGATGACGGAGACGATTTCTTGCCCGCCGGGCAGCTCCACCACCACTTCGGCCATGATGGCATCTTTCTTGATGGACTTCACCGTGCCTTTGAGTTGATTACGAGCGCTCAGAGCCATGTTTTCTCTCCTAAAAAGGTTACCGAACAATCAACGAACAGCGGGGGTGTTGCGCGGCGCAGGGCCACCCTCCCATAACTATGCCGAACTTGGAAGATGAAAACAAGGGAACCTGACAAAACCGTGGGCCAGAATGGCGACAGCCCCGGCTAGCGGGGCTGTCTGGGAGTTAGGGGCTAGTTGTGCCCCTCACCTATATTGCTCATTAGTAACCATCGCCTCCTTCCACTTATTGGGCGATCTGGTCATCGGTATGGCCACTCCCACGACCATTACGAAGAAGTATATTGCAGCCTGCCCCGGCTTGTCAAACGTTGTTTGTGGAACGCAATACGGACTGCCGCCCTGGCATCCCCGGCGCTTGACAGCGGGAGGCATTCGTCCTATAATGCACCCATCTTTGCGGGCATGGTGTAGTGGTAACACGACGGCTTCCCAAGCCTTAATCACGGGTTCGAGTCCCGTTGCCCGCTAAGCACAATGCAAGCCACTCCGTTAAACAGGGTGGCTTTTTTGATGCGCCGGAAGCGCCCCGGGTGCCAGCACCCTAGCGCGTGTATTCCTCCCAATAGGCCTCAAAGATGATGATTTGCCATGCTTCGAACCAGGTCGCCAGCGTCGCTGAGGACCGCCCCAGCCCACTGTGCAGCAGTAGCCCTGCGATCATCGTTGGCACTGGGTAGGCCTCTAGCAGCGCGGCCAGGATTTCGGCACTTAGCTGGGGGGTGTTCAGCATATACAGGGCAATCAATAGCTGATCGGACGCTCCAAAAAGGTTTTGCCGGAGCAGGTCTTTGCCATTGGGCAGGTATTGGTAAGCCCAGCAGGGCCGGTCATCCTCGTTAATGGGTGGCAAGAGCCGTGTATAGTTGATGGAATAATCCTGCGGAGCGTAGTGCGGAACCATTGCGAACCCTTCTACTCTGTGACTTAGCTGAGTGACGGTTGCACACAGAACCCAAGCAGGTGCCAAAGGCTAAGAGCGGTGGAAGACAGAGGTTGCCTGGCAAGCAGGTATTGCAGAGCGCCAAAGCATGGCGTGTTGCCAGCAACTTTTTCTGCACAGGTGCAGTGATGGGTATTATAGCGGGTCAGCCTGACCCTGGTTAGCGTGTGCATTACAAATCTGTTTGCGGCAAAACTAATACTCAGCATATATCAGGCCTCGGGGGAATCGGCTGCGTACGTCGCACCTATGACGCGAAGATGTCCAGCCTGTGGATCTTCAATTTTGTTTGATCATCTTGCTAATGTTGAGTGCAGCGCACTTGCATGGTGTAATACAATAGATGACGCATAGCTCACTTAGGAAAACCAGCAGTTGCGCATGGCTCACCCAGAAGAGTTGCACGCCCTTTCCCCAGGCTCACCGTCCCCGCGTCCCGCTCGTCGCTGGTTTCTGGCGCGCTGGCAGGATGTCGTCAGCTGGGCGCTCCTGATTGCGATTTTGGCCACGGGTTTTTCGCTGCGGGCGGTTGGCCACAATTGGGATGACTTCACCCACCTGCACCCCGACGAGCGCTTTTTAACGGATGTCGCCTCGCGCATTCGAGCGAGCGGGTTGTTCTTTGGAGAAGCCCAGGCTTTGCAGCAACTGCGCTGTCAGGAGCGCTACCCCGCCCCTGATATGACGGCGCTGCAAAACCTGGCGCAGCGCGAGCGGGATGCCCTGCTCGGGCGGAGTGGGGTGGGGGGCTATTTTGATGCCGACTGTTCCTACCTCAACCCGAACAATATTGGCTTTGGCCTGTATGTGTATGGGCAGTTCCCGCTGTTTTCGATCCGTGTGCTGGCCGAAAGCATGACCGAAGTCGAGCGCGCCCAGTGCCTGGAAACCGCTCAGAACGACAACGATGAACTGAACTGCGACTTTGAAGCGCGCCTTTCGCACTGGGAGCAGTACAACGGCATTCATTTTGTGGGCCGTGCCATGAGCACCATGGCGGATACGCTCTCCATCCTGCTGATTTTCCTCATCGGGGCAAAGCTATTCACGCGTTGGCAAGCCCTGCTGGGGGCGGCGCTCTATGCTTTTGCGGCGTTTCCAATCCAGCAAAGCCACTTCTGGACCGTGGATGCCTTCACCAGTTTGTGGGTGATGCTGACCATTTATACGGCGGTGAACGTGCTGGATGATGACGCGCAGCGCCCCGCGCAGTTTTCGCCGTTGCTGTGGTGGGTGGCTGCCTTTACGGTCTGGGTGGTGGAACTGACGCAGAGCGGCACTTTATTGGGGGCGCTGGGGCGGCTGCCTGGGCCACTGGGGGCGGCGGCGGCTGATGTGCCCACGTTGGGCGCCCCTACTGCCTGGCCCTTGCTGGTTTATGGCGTGGCGCTCAGCCTGGCGGCGATTCCGGCAAGTTGGGTTCGTCCGGCTCGCAACCCATACCTGTTAACGATTGGGCTGGCGCTGGGGATAGGCGTGGTGGTGCTCGCGCTGGTGCTGGGGGTCATCAGCCCGATTGGGGCGGTGGCGGCTGGCCTGGCGGTGGTGCTGATTGCCTTGCTCAATGCTGCTGGGTTAAACCAGTGGGCGGCCCCAGGCGGGACGCTCCCCTGGTTGATGGCTGCTTACTGCCTGTGGGTTTTTGATGCGCTGGCCCATGCCAGCCGCCCCAGCCTGACGACGCTGGTCATCTACCTGATGGTGCTGGCCGTTGCGGCGTTGCTGGCTGGTGCGCTTTTCCGGGCGTCAACCCGGCAGGAGCGGGTTTTCTGGCTGATGGTGCTGGCGCTACCTGTGAGCATCTGGCTGGGGCTGGACGTGCTGGCGGGCGCCGTGAGCTGGGAAGGGGCACTGGCGGCGCTGTTGCTGGCCGGGGCGCTCACCTGGGCAGGCGCCTATGGCTATCGCGATTACGCCGCCTTTGGCATCGCTTTTGCGGCAGCGCTGGCGGGCCGGGTGAATGTGGCGCCGGTGGTCGGGGTGTTGTTGCTGGCCGTGCTGATCCGTTC
>JAAUUD010000135.1 GCA_012031655.1 Anaerolineae bacterium
TCCCTTCCGGTAAGTTGACAGGAAAATATCAATGTCCTGGGCCGGAGATCGAGAATGAATCCCGAACGTCATGCCAAGATACTGATCATCGGATCGGGGCCTGCGGGCTATACGGCCGCGATCTATAGCGCGCGCGCGAATTTGAAGCCGCTTCTGATTGAAGGGTTGCAACCGGGCGGGCAGATGACCATCACCACCGACGTGGAAAATTACCCAGGCTTTGCCGATGTGATCCAGGGGCCCTGGCTGATGGAACAAATGCGGGCACAGGCACAGCATGTCGGCACCGAGATCGTCAGCGATATCATCACGCACGTAGATCTCAAGCACCGTCCCTTCCGGTGTGTGGGCGATAGCGGCACAATCTATTGGACCGAAAGCCTGATCATCTGCACCGGCGCGCAGGCACGCTGGCTGGGGCTGGAAAGCGAACAGCGTTTGCGCGGCGGGGGGGTTTCGGCCTGCGCCACCTGTGATGGCTTCTTTTTCCGTGGCAAGGAAATCATCGTGGTGGGCGGCGGCGATAGCGCTATCGAAGAAGGCATCTTCCTGACGCGCTTTGCCACTTCGGTGACCGTTATCCACCGCCGGGACAAGCTGCGCGCTGGCCAGACTTTGCAAGACCGCGCCTTTGCCAACGAGAAAATGCGCTTTATCTGGAACAGTATGGTGGAGCGCATCGAGGGCGGCGATTCAGTGGAGGGGGTCCACCTGCGCAATGTAGAAACAGGCGAAGCCTCGGTTCTGGAGACGCAGGGCGTGTTTATCTTCATCGGGCACGACCCCAACAACCAGATTTTCAGCGGTCAGTTGGAGACTACCAGCGATGGCTATCTGGTGGTGGATAAGCATATGATGACCAGTGTGCCCGGTGTGTTTGCTGCCGGGGAGATCATGGACCCGATTTACCGCCAGGTGGCCACGTCTGTTGGCCAGGGCGCGGGCGCGGGCATGATGGCCGGGCGGTGGTTGGAGGAACACGAGAGCCTGCCTCAGTCTATCACCATCACCACCGCCTGAACCTGCACGGCGCTGGCAGTATACAACGGCGTTCCCACCCCAAGGAGCGCCGTTTTGCTTTGGGGGCGATGTTGCTTGCTACTGGGGGATGCCCAGCACATAGAGCGGGCCGCGTTCGTCGCGCAGCACCACATAGCGGCCATCCGGCGACCAGTCCAGGGCGTGCAGGTGTAGGTCCGGCACCAGGTTGAGCGCTGCACGTGGCACCTGGCTTTCGTCCGCCAGGGCAGCCCCAGCGGCAATGCTGCTCAGGTTCCAGAGGAAGGGCGAGCGGCGGTCCAGCCCGGTGAGCAGCAAGGCGCGATCCGGGGAAAGGACCAAACTGCGGAAGGCCTGCTCGTGCCCGCCCAGGCTGGCCACCACGCTCCCGCTGGCCACATCAAACACCAGCACCGCCTCCAGGCGGCCCGTTCCCAGCGCCAACCAGTTGCCATCCACGGAGAGTTCCAGCGCCAGCGGTTGCCCCGGCGTGATGGGCAGGTTAAAGCGATTGCGCTCGGTGCCACTCAGCAGGTCCAGCACCAGCACTTCATTCGCATATACGATCGCCCACCAGCGGTGGTCTGGCGTGCTGGCCCAGCCCAGAGGGGCTTCTTGCCGATCCGCCACAGGGGTCGTGGCCGCATCCTCGGCCAATGTCCAGTGCGCCACACCCAGTTCTGCCAGGGTATAAAGCGCGCCGCCATCCGGGGCAAATTGCAGGTCAAGGACCGGGTATCCGCCGGTGTAGGCCAGCACTTCTGCGGCCAGGCCAAGGCTTTCCGTATCAAATAAACGGACAACCCCGTTCTCTAGGCCCACCGCCAGGTGGCTGCCATCCGGGGAGAGGGCGGCAGAGCGATAGTTGCTTTGCAGGAACACCGGGGCAACGGCTTCCGTTGCTGTTTCCAGGGACCACTTGCGCACGTGGTTTTCCGTATCCAGGGTCAGGATGGCCTCTTCAGTAGGGAGAAAGAAGGCGCGCTGCACGGCGCGGCGCTCCAACTGAAGCAAGGGCTCCCCGCTGGTCATATCCCAGACGATCAAACGCTGGTCACCGCCAATGGTCAGGTACCGTTGGCTATCGGCTGAAAAAGCGACCTGGAAAACCGTCCCTGAGTGGCCCTGCAAAAAGCCGCTCAGGCGGATTTGTGGGGCGTTCTGGGGCGCGATGGGTACCGCAGGCACCCGATAGGTAATGGCGAGTGGGCCGCGTGGCATCGCGTTATCTTCTCGGCTCACGCAGCCCACCAGCAGCAACACAACCCCCAGCCAGGCCCATAGCATTGGCTTCACAGCAACATTCTCCCTCATGTTCGCCCTTCCATCCTAGCATTGAACCCGCCCCTGAATTGGCAGGATTTTGTTAGGAGCTGAGGCAGAATGCTGCCGCAGGCCAGCCTGGCGGTTCAGGCAAAATCTTTGAGCTGGCGCGAGCGGCGCGGATGGCGCAAGCGCCGCAGGGCCCGACCTTCGATCTGCCGGATGCGTTCGCGCGTTAGCCCAAACTTCTGGCCCACTTCTTCCAACGTATAGCAACGGCCATTGAGCAGCCCAAAACGCAAACGCAGGATGCGTGCTTCGCGCGGGGAGAGGGTGCTCAGCACTTCTTCCACTTTTTCGCGCAGCATGTTCTGGTAGGAGCTTTGGGTGGGTGTGGGGGTGGTTTGGTCTTCGATGAAGCTGCCCAGTTCGCTGTCTTCGTCTTCGCCTACCGGGTGTTCCAGGCTCAGCGGACGCCAGGAAACCTTGAGCATCCACTGGACTTTGCGTGCATCCAGGTTCATTTCGTCCGCAATTTCTTCTGGCGTGGGCTTGCGGCCATATTCCTGCTCCAGGTTGCGCGCCACCTTGTACAGCCGACGGATGCGGTCTGACATATGCACCGGCACCCGAATGGTGCGGCCCTGGTCTGCGATGGCGCGGGTGATGGTCTGCCGAATCCACCAGGTGGCATAGGTGCTAAAGCGGTAGCCGCGCTTGTAGTCAAACTTTTCCACCGCCTTCATCAGGCCCAGGTTGCCTTCCTGGATCAGGTCCAGAAACGGCACGCCGCGCCCCATGTATTTTTTGGCGATGCTCACCACCAGGCGCGTGTTGGCCTTGATCAGATGGTCGCGCGCATCGCGGCCATCTTCCACCACAAAGGTCAGTTCTTCCACCTGTTGCAAAGTGGCGCGCGCCCCCAGCTTGGCCAGCTTGCGCTCGGCAGCCAGGCCGCTTTCCAGGCGTTGGGCCAGTTCGATTTCTTCTTCGGTGCTCAGCAAGGGCACACGGGCCATTTCTTTCAGGTACAGGCCCACCGTGTCGTCCGAAGAAACCTCGTTCAGGTCAAAATCAGTATCCAGGTCTTCGCCCTCTTCATCCAAAAATCTTCTTCAAATTCTAGTTCGTCGTCCTCTTCGTCCTGGTCAAGTTCCAGAAATTCGGCTTCGTCCATGCCGTTGAAGAGGTCATCCAGAGAGGGGTCCCCCTCTGGGAGGTCATCCAGTTCATCTACCGACGCCAGAAAGCGCTCATCCTCGGAAGAATACCCTGACATCATCCTATGCCTTTCTTCATCCATCCATTAAACGCTTCTGATACTCGGCAAGCGCTGCCCAACGGGGGTCAACCTCTTCCAGGGCGCAATCGCATGGCCCCAGGTTCAGGTTGTGGCCGCAGGATTTGCACAGCCCCTTGCATGCCGCTTCGCAGAGGAGCTGGTTGGGGGTTGCCAGCAAGGTTTCTTCCCGGATCAAGGGGGCCAGATCCAGAATGCCATCTTCCTGAATAGAGAACACCGTGGTATCTGCATGGTGTTGATTGATGGCGTAGAGTTCTTCCAGCGTAACCGGAAAAGTGGCTTCGATTTCGCGCAGGCAACGGCTGCACGCTTCAATCACGGTCGTTTGCAGGTTCCCCTGCACCAGAATGCCCTCCGATGTACGCGTCAGGCGCACGTCTCCGGTCAGGTAATGCAGGGTTAAATCTTCGGCCACCGTGATCGGCTGCGGGATGTTGAGTTCGATCTGACGGCTGAAGCCCGGGCCTTCGGAGATGATAAACCCAACGTTGATTTTCAGCACGCGTGCGCTGAGGGGACTTGCATCGGAAGGATAATGAGACACGCTAGAGCCTTTTGTGTGTCGTTGATGATGGTAAGCGAATCGGTGTGCTTTTTATCACTAATACATGATTCATTTTATGAGGCTGATTCGGGCATGTCAATAACCCGGAAAAAGCAACAACCTAAAACAAACGCGATGTATATAGTTTTTTATCAAATACCGCCGATTTTGCCCTTTTTTGAAGGGGGATGGGCCGTGCAGCGCAAGCCTAAAGTTAAAATAAGTTAAACGGAGGTTAGAAGATGCCGTACTATGTCACGTCAGGTGGGGCACTTTATGCCGCTGATCATCAACGCAAGGCAGCCCAAAAAACGCCGCTGATTTTGATTCATGGCGCGGGGAGCAGCCACCTGGCCTGGCCTGCTGCGCTACGCCGATGGGAAGGACGGCGCGTGCTGGCGCTGGATTTACCCGGACATGGGCGTTCCGAGGGGACCAGTTCGGCCACCCTGGCGGACTACAGCCAGGCGGTACAAGCCCTGGGCCAGGCGCTGGAGCTGGAGCAAGGGGTGGTGGTGGGGCATAGCATGGGTGGTGGGGTGGCCCTGCATCTGGCCCTCCAAGCTCCCGCGCTCGTCGCTGGGTTGGTCATCCTTGGCAGCGGTGCGCATTTGCCGGTTAACCCTGCCCTGCTCGAAGCGCTGCGCAACGGTAACCGGTCTGTTTTGCCGAAGCTAAACCGGGCCGCCTGGGCACCCGATGCCCACCCCGCTTTGCAAGCACTGGCCCTGCAAACGCTCATGGACGTTCCGGCAAAGGTTTTGTATGATGATTACGCCGCGTGTGCAAAGTTTGACCTGCGCACGGCGTTGGACCAGGTCAGATGCCCTATTCTGGTGATGACCGGCAGCCTAGACCGGATGACACCTCCGGCGCTGGGCAGGGACCTGGCAACACGGGTGCCCATTGCAGAATACATTGAAATTGAAGGGGGTGGGCATTGGATGATGTTAGAACAACCGGAAGCGGTACGGGAGGCGATGGCGGGCTGGTTCCTCAGGCACCCCCGCTGACGCTGGACCTGGCCCAGGCGGCGGCACGGGCGGCCCAACTTCAGGAACTGGCGCGAGGCCGTGTCCAGACGGACGTGCGTGTTTTTGTGGTGGAGCCCCCGTCACGGTGTTTGTGCATGGCCTGGGCTGCCTGGTGCGGGTGCAGCACCACGCCAAAGACCAGGTCGAAATCCATGCACGGCTGGTGAATGCCTTCGGCCTGATCTTCGTCACCGAGCAGGATGAGGCCGGGGTATATGTGGTGGTGCGGCAGCGCCGCTTGGTGGGGGCCATTTCGCGCGCAGAGTTCCTGCTGAGCGTGCCCCATTACACGCACCTGGCCCTGCACATGACGCCCGGCACGGTCCGCCTGGAACAGTTCGATGGCTTGCTGGAAATTCCGCCCCTGCGCCAGGTCTAAGCCGGGCTTGCGGGGCGTCAACTGGTTGGTGCAAGCGTAGTAGAGGCTGAAAGGAACAACGGATGGCAATTCGAGAGATCATCTCCCCGGAGAACCCCATTCTGCGCAAGAAAGCGCAACGGGTAACGGACTTTAAAGACCCCAAGCTACAAACCTTGATTGAAGACATGGCCGAGACGCTGGAAGAGGCCGTGGGGGTGGGGCTAGCCGCGCCCCAGGTAGCCATTAGCCAGCGGATCATTGTGGTGCAGTTGCCGGATGACGAAGAATCGCGCGAGGAATATGGCGCGGATGCAGGCGTGCTGCACGTGGTTATTAACCCGGAGATTGCCCGTGCTTCGGATAACATGGTGAGCGGGGTCGAAGCCTGCCTTTCGATCCCGGGTTTGTTTGGCTCGGTCGACCGCCACGACGCTATCACCATCAAGGGCCAGGACCGCCACGGCAAGCCAATCCGCATCAAGACGCGCGGCTGGCTGGCGCGGGTCTTTCAGCACGAAATTGATCATCTGGATGGCATTCTGTACGTAGATCGCGCCAAGCGCATCTGGAAGGCTGAAGAGATGGCTGAATGAAGAAGCAGGTGCAGTGGACAAAGCGCCCTCTGGCACGGAGCTGCTGGCCTCCTGAACCCTCAGGAGAAGCGCCGGATGACCACCCGATAGCCCGTGAGCGTGCCCTGGTCGTCGCACGGGACAGCCTCTAGGGCACGCGAAAGCTCGCTACTGTTAGCGATGACGCGCACCCGGTAACTCTCGGCGGGGTCCATCACAAAGTCGGCGTAGTCGTTGCCGCGCTCTGGCTTCAGGCCGCTGTAAAACACCTGAGTGCGTTGGGCGTTGCGCCAACTGACCTCAATCGCAACCCCCGGAATGCCCACCCCGCTCCCGTTTTCCTGCACATAAACTTCGAGCAGGCCGCTGGTTTCTGGGCTGCAAAAGGGTTCGATGAACACCACGCGAAACTCGGCGTTATCCGCTGGGACGCTAAGGGGTTGCGCCTCTGGGGTGCGGGTGGCCTGGAAAGGCTGCGTGGGGGTTTTGCTGGCCGCCGGAGTGAAGGTGGGTGTGGGGGTGATGGTAGGCGTTGGTTGGACCACTGTCACCCGAACAGGCGTGCTAAACGCCGAAAGGTCGCACTGCGAGGGCACCCCCTGCGACTCATACAGGGTGCGTAAGCTGCGTACCGCTTCGATATCTGTTACGCTGGAGATTGCGCCAGAACGCACCAGCGCGCAGGTCATCTCCGCCGCCCACTCAAAAGGGTTGCGGCCTGGCTCTGCGGCCAATAGCCGGTCCGTGGCCTGGCGAAGGTCGCCCGTAGCACGGTATTCGTGGGCGATCGCCAGCACATAAAGGCGCTGATCCCCGGCCTGGAGGTCTTCTGGCGCAACATTTCGCACCACCACCGGGTCTAGCACACGGCTGTAATACAGGCCCACCCCCAGACCCAGCACCAAGCCCAATAGGAGCCCCAGCCAGGAAATCCCCCAGCGTTGGTGTGGTGGGATAGGTTCCAGAATATCTTGCTTATTCAGCACGGGCATGGAACTGGTCGCAAACGGTGCCGGGGCGGTCAGCGTACCCTGGAATCTGGCGCCCAAAGGCAGCCGAAAGCGCGGCCAGATCGCAGATATCCTGTAAATCTTCGCCGCTGGAGAGGGCGCGCTCCGTCACTTCCTGCACCCAGGCCGGGATGTTATCAATCGTGTTTTCATCAGCTTGTTGGCAGGCCAGGTCATAGTCTGCGTTGAGCGGGAGCAGGTTGCGCATGGCGGCAATTCGCCCTTCGTTGGCGTCAATGCCCTGGGCCAGCATCCCTTGATAGCCACGGGCGACCATCACGGTATAGTCTTCGCGATGGGTGCGCGAAAGCTGGCAGAGCGCACCGGCGTCTTCCTCCACCGGAAGGCGCGTCCATCCCAAAAAGACTCCCGCACCAATCCCCAGAACCAGGCTGATGAGCAACGAAGCAAGAAACCGTCGCATTGCCGTTTGCCGTGTGTTATACTGCGCAAAGCTAAAGAAAAACCGGGTGTTGGTGCCCGGTTTTTCCTATCCATGCCGGAGGTGGGAGTCGAACCCACATGGGTTTCCCCGCACGAGTTTGAGTCGTGTGCGTCTGCCTATTCCGCCACTCCGGCTTGATGCCCGAAAGTATACGGTCTTTCGCAAGGCGAGTCAATGGTACAGGACGAGCAAACCTACCTGCTGGCAGCTCAACAAGGGGACGTAAATGCCTTTAATCATCTGGTGCTGGGCTACCAAGACCGTGTGTATAACCTGACTTACCGCATCATGAATGACCCGGCCAGCGCCGAGGACCTGGCTCAGGAAGCGTTCATCACTGCATTTCGCAAGCTTGATCAGTTTCAGGGCGGCAACTTTGGTGCCTGGTTGCTGCGGATTGCCACCAATTTATGCTACGACGAATTGCGCCGCCGCAAGCGCCGCCCGGCAGACTCGTTGGAAGACAGCGAGGTGGACGAAGACGCCGATGCCCGCCTGGTGAGCAACGATCCCCCTCCCGAAGCCCAGGCAGAGCGCGCTGCCCTCGCCAGCGCCATTGAGGATTGCTTTAGCCAGTTGCCGGATGAGTATCGCCTGGTGGTGATTCTGTCTGATGTGCAGGAATACGCTTACGAAGAAATCGCCAGCACAGTGAATATCTCGGTGGGGACGGTAAAATCGCGCATTAGCCGTGCGCGTGCCCGCTTGCGCGATTGTTTGCGCCAGAAAGGGGAACTTTTGCCGGCCAGATTCCGTCAGGAAGATAGCTGATTATTCTGCGAAGAAGCCTATGGAAAACGAACAGACCTGGATGCTCCTTTCGGCATACATCGATGGAGAGCTAAACCAGGAAGAACAACAAACCCTGGAAGCCCGCCTGAAAGTCGATGCCGCGCTGCGCGCCGAACTGGCCGAACTGCGTCACCTGGCTCAATTGGTCAAGGCGATGCCGCAGGTGGCGGCGCCACGTAGCTTTGCCTTGGACCCGGTGGCCTTCCCCACACCACAGCCGCAGCCCCGCTCCGGCGGCGTTGTGCGCTTTCCGCAACCCTGGGTGTTGCGCGCCGTGGCGCTGTAATGCTTTGATTCCGAGCGCATGAAGACCACCTGTATCGTCCATACGCCGCCGGGAAAAGTGGAGTTGCGCAGCGCAGCGCTGCCCGAGCCGACCGACACCCCAGGTCCTCACCGAAACCCTTTTCAGCGGCGTGAGTCCGGGTACGGAGCTGCGCGGACTACGCG
>JAAUUD010000136.1 GCA_012031655.1 Anaerolineae bacterium
GGTGGCATAGGGCGTGGTGGGCACCTCTCCCAGCAACAGCAAAGTCTCTGGCACCGCATAAGACTGCACACTGATCCCGGCGATGCTTAGCGCAACCGCGTTCGGCGGGTGGGCATGGACCACGCCGCCCACATCCGGGCGCTTGTGGTAAACCTCCAGGTGCATCAGGATTTCCGAGGTCGGCTTGAGGTCGGGGCGGTCCAGCGGGGCCAGGACCTGGCCTGCCAGATCGATGATCAGCAAGTCATTGGGCGTCATAAAGCCCTTGGCATGGCCAGAGGGCGTCACCAACAGGCGCTCGGCATCCAGCCGGGCCGAGATGTTGCCCGAAACCCCATCCACCCATTGAAACTGGTGCATCAGGCGCCCCACCTGGCAAATGCGGGCCCGGAGCGCGTGCTCATTTTCCATCATGCTTCGCTGATTCCTCATCTCCACCCTGGCCGGGCTGTGTTACGATGGAAGGAAGCTTACCCAATCTAAGGATTTCTGCCATGCTGTTGCGCAGCGTCGCCACCGTCTCCCCCAATCACCTTGGGCGGCTGGGCGCACTCCTCGGGCTGATTCTCATCAGCACGGCGGTGCTCTGGCAAGAGCTGGTCCACACCACCCCCTGGCACCTGGCCTGGTTCCCGGCAGAAAACGCCCTGCTCGAAGGCACGCTCGGCGCGCTGGCGGGCGTGTTGCTTGCCGGGCTGATCTGGGCGCTTTCGCAACGGTTGGCCGCGTTGCGCCGTATTCAGGAGCGCTTGCTCGAAACCCTGGAAGTCCACCGGATGCGCTGGCCGCATGCCGTGCTGTTTGGTTTGCTGGCCGGCATCCCAGAGGAGATGTTCTTCCGTGGCGCCATGCAACCCGCCCTGGGGGTGTGGCTCACCGCCATGATCTTTGGCGCCCTGCATGCGGTCTCGCCCATCTACTTTATATACGCCACGGGTGCCGGGCTGGCGCTTGGCTCTTTAGCCACCTGGCGCGGCGATCTCTGGGCGGCCACGCTGGCCCACATCAGCTACGACACCACCCTCTTCCTCTTATTGATGTGGCACGTTCGGCGCAATAAGACTATGATAGGGAGCTAAAACAAGCAAGCCCAGGTGATGACCCAGACCACAGCTCCTTCTACCCATCATTATCTCAAACGCGGCGTGCAGTTTCTTCGGGGCGGTTTTGCCCTGCCCTTCCATGCCGATACCCTCCAGGTCAACTGGCAACGGCCTTTCAAAATGACCTACCAGGTGCCGCTGCAACAGCGCTGGCTGGACCCCGATATGGCGCCCGCGCAAGTGCTGGAGCGCATTCAGGCCGTGCATCAACTGCTGGCCGAGGCTCTGCTGTGGACCGACCTGGGGAAGGTGGACTTTCAGCAACAACTGGGCGAGGTCGGGGGCTTCTTCAGCAAAAAACACCCGGCCCATCGTGCAGACTGGGTGCTGACCGGTCAGGTGAGCGCTTCCACGGGCGAAATTGATATTTTCAAAGCCTCGATGGTGCTGGTGCTCAGCATGCAGATCGGGCTGGCAGGCAGCCTTTTGCCGCGCTATACCCGCTATGGGCTGGTGACCCTACCCCTCACCCAGCGCAACGGCGAGGCCATCGCCAGCATTTTGCAAACCGCCGCCGACCCCACCCTGGGCACGCTGGAAGCCATCATGGAGCACTATGTAAATTCCTGGTGCGTGGACTGCGCCTTCTTCCGCGCCAGCACCACCGCCCCGGAGAGCGGTTTTTGCGAATGGGCCAGGGCGCCCGTGCTGGAATTTCTGAGCCACGCCCCCGCCCAGGGCGATCCCCTCTGGCGCGTGTTTGTGACCCACCCCAAGCTGCAAACTGGCTTCTACAACGCCGTTGAACGCCAGGAGACCGCCGACCAGTACCGCGACCGGGTCGCGCAGTGGTTTGATGAAGCCGATCAGATCACGCTGGACCCGACCACGCTGCATCTGGTTGAGGATGTGCTGAACGCTGCCAAAAACGAAGATGAATTGCTGGATACGGACGTGGTTTTGCCGCGTGCCCTACGCCTGATGGACTTCTGGCACTCTGGCTATCTGCCTTCCTCTGGCGAGGCCAACCAGGAGAACCCCACCCTGCTGCTGGCCCTGGAAGATTTGCCCGACAGCCTGTTGCCGCTGGTGCTCTCCAGCCTCACTGCCTCGCCGCCGCAATATCGCTGCCTGGGCTTTCTGGATAACGACACGCTCGAAACAGAGACCGGCGCCCTGCAATTGCGCCTCAAGCCGCTGCGGGATGTGCTGCTGCAAGCCCTGCCGCGCCGCGTGCTGGAACTGCTCGCCGTAAGCTTTTTAGAGGAAGCGGAAGAAAACGCCAACCTGGCCTTTTTGCGCTTTTTGCACGAGCAAGCCAGCCTGTCTTTTGAGCGCGTGCTGCTGGATTACGATGATGCGCCGATGGCCTGGCTCTTTGAGCCGGTCGAATTTCACCTGAAGGATGTGCTGTACATCCATGCCCGCATGCAGGCTTTTGTCTATGACGTAACGCAGGAGACGATTCGGCGGGTGCGTGACCAGGATGCCGCCCGCCGCAGGAGGCGCCGATGATCCCCCAAAACCGCCTGTATTTATTGACTGGCAAACCCCTGGTGGCGACCTTCGTCACGTTGCTGCCGGATGGCGCGCCGCATTCCAGCCTGGTCTGGTTCCTTTATGAAGCGCCCTATGTGCTGGTGGACAGCCTGAACGACAGCCAGAAGGCCCGCAACCTGCGCCGCGACCCGCGCGTGGGCCTGACCGTGGTCGACACGCAGGACCCCTACCATTATATTGAGATGCGCGGCGTTGTAGAACGCATGGAACCCGACCCCAGCGCCACGATCATCGACCGCATGGGCCTGCGCTACGAGGGCGTCCTCTACTACGGCGGGGAGGGCAGCCTGCCGCTCGACCACCCCACCCGCCACCAACGCCTGACGTTTTACATCAAGCCGCTGCGCGTGCGCGCCCAATAGCGCCCAACCCTAGCGCCGCCCGCCGCGATGATCGTCAATCAGCGGGCGTGTTGCCCCGAAGATGTAGGGGTTGTTGGGTGCAAAGTCGTGCGGAAAGCCCAGCTCGATCTGGCTGGCCTCGTCCAGGCGCGCCAGGTGCTCTCCGCTCAGCGACCATTCCAGCGCCTGCATGTTGTCTTGCAAGTGTGCCAGGGTGCGCGCGCCCAGGATCGGGATCATGCTGGCGTGTTGCTGCTGGCGAACCCAGTTGATGGCCACCTGCGCCATCGAACAGCCAACTTCCTCCGCCACGGACTTCACCGCCGCAATGACCGCCCGCCGCTGTTCCGTGAGGCGGTTTTCGGTGTCTTCCCGGTTGTAACGGGTGGGCTCGCCGCTGTCTTCTGTATATTTGCCGGTCAGCAAGCCCCCGCCAATCACCCCCCAGGGCATCACCGCCATATCCCAATGGCGCGCCATCGGCAGCAGCTCGCGCTCTGGGTCGCGCCGGATCAGCGAGTAGGGGATTTGCAAGCCGATGAAGCGCGGCCAACCGCGTAGCTCGGCCAGGGTGTTGGCCTCTGCCACGATGTACGCAGGCGAATCCGAAATGGCGATGTAGAGCACCTTGCCGCTGTGCACCAGTTGCTCCAGGCCTAGCATCACCTCCTCAACCGGCGTCAGATAATCCCAGACGTGCAGGTAGAGGATATCCAGGTAATCGGTCTGGAGGCGCTGCAAGCTGCGCTCCACAGCCCGGTGCATGCTTTTGCGGCTGTTGCCGCCAGAGTTGGGGTCCGTGGAATCGGGTTGGGTGAGGGTGTATTTGGTGGCCACCACAAAGCGGTCGCGGTCAGCCTTCAGGAACTCGCCCAAAAAGTGCTCGGCGGTGCCGTCGGTGTAGTTGACCGAAGTATCAACGAAGTTCCCGCCCTGCTCTGCAAAGTAATCAAACTGGGCCTGGCTTTTCTCTTTAGAAGCGCCCCAGCCCCAGGTTTCGCCAAAGGTCATGGTGCCCAGGCACAGTTCAGAAACACGCAGCCCGCTCTTGCCCAGCAGTTTATAGCGCATGCTCATCCTCTTTTTGGCTCAAATTATGCAGGTTATTCAGTTTAGCGGGTTATGAACGACAGAGCAAGTTATTCCTGCGCGGGCGGCGTTTCTTCTTCGTCATCGTCCTCCAGTTCAACACGCGGCTGGCCATCTTCGTCCTGGGTAATCTTGAGCCGCCGCCCCGCGATGAGCACATCGCTGCTTTCGGTGTCTTCTGGCGGGGTGACCTGGCCATTCGAAGTCTGGGCCAGTTCTGTGTCGTAGCGCCCCCGAACCACCTCTGGCCGATGCCCCAGTAGCAGCAAGTCCAGGTAGATGGTGCTGGCGTGGTAGGCCAGGGCGTTCATCGCATCCTGAAAGTGGCTAAAGGCAAAGTTTTCGTTTGGGAACTCCACAATCAGGAACAGGTCGCCGTCGCTATCCAGCCCCAGCTTGGCCAGGTTCATGTCCTGGTTATAGCGCAGGGCATGAAAGTAAAAGCGTGCCAGATTGGGGTTATTCTTAGGGGCCACCACCAGCGGGTTGACGAACAAAAAAACCCAGTCTTCCGTCAGGCGGATGAAAATCTGAAAGTTGGAGACCTCCGTGCGTACCCCGGTGATCCAGATTTCTTCGGATTGGCGTGTGTAGCTGACGCCGAACTGTTCCAGATAGCTTTCGATGTTCTCGGCTGTGGTCATCGGGTTTGGCCTTTCGCTGCTTTGCCCCTATTCTACCTGCTCAGGGCAACTCGTAGAGTTCCAGCAACACCCCGCCGGTGCTGCGCGGATGGATGAAGGCATAGCGCACCCCATCGGGACGGGTGCGCGGTGTGGGGTTGATGAGTTCGACGCCCTGCCCGCGCAGGTGCGCCAGGCTGGCCAGGATGTCTTCCACCTCCACGCACATATGATGCAGGCCAGGCCCGCGCTTTTCCAGAAAGCGCCCGATGCTGTTCTGCGGCTCCAGGGGTTGCAGCAGCTCCAGGCGCAGCTCGCCCAGCGCCAAAAAGCCAATTTCCACCCCTTCTTCCGGGTTGGTTTCGCGGCGTTCCAGGGGCAGGCCCAGCGCATCTCGCCAGAAGGCCAGCGCCCCGGCCAAGTCTGGCACAGCAATCGCAATATGGTTCACACGATGCGGCATGCTCCCGGTTCCCTTCCTTACATAGTTGACGACGTACGGCCCACCCAGGGCTAAAGATTTACGGGGCGTAGTGCTTCTGGCAACAGCTTTCTGACCGCCAGCGCGAGTTCGCGGTGATGCCCGCGCCCCCCTTGCGGGGCCAACACCACATCATGCACAAACGCGCCAGAGCCGCGTTCCAGCAACCACAGCGTTTGCCCCACCGCGCCCACGTCTGGGTCATCGTCCAGTGTATCAAACTTGCTGGTCCGTAGCGCCGCCAGCACTTGCTGATAGCGCTCTGGTGGCAGCTTGAACTCCAGAAACAGGGGCTTTTCAGCGCGTTCCACCCATAGCGCCAGGCCGCATTGGGGGCCGCTGCCCCGCCGCAACAGCGCCACCCGGTCCCGTTCGGCAGGGTCCGCCAAGCAGATGCTCAGGCGCAACGCCTCGTTCACGCCCGGACGTGCCACCTCCTGGCGCAGTGGCAGCAGGTCCAGGCGCTCGTGCAACAGTCGGAACGGTTCCAGGTGGCGCCGTAGGCCGCTCATTTATGGGCTAGCTTCTGAGCGACTTCGGCTTCTGAAAGCGTGCCGTTGCTGCTGAATAGCTCGCGCATGCTGCCCAACGCCCCCCAGCAGGCCGGTTGCCTCGTAGGGCACAAAAATCTTAGAAGCCTCGCCGCTGCGCGCCAGTTCCGGCAGGGTTTCCAGGTAGCGCAGCGCCACCAGATATTCAACCAGGTCTTGCTCGCCAATCGCGTTCTTGATGGCCGCAATGGCCCGGGCTTCGGCATCTGCCTGCAGCACGCGCGAGCGCGCATCGGCTTCTGCCGCCTTCACTACGGCCTGCGCCTCGGCCTCTGCTTCCTGAATACGTGCACTGGCCTTGCCTTCGGCGCGCAACACCTGGGCCGATTTCTCGCCCTCTGCCGCCAGGATTTCGGCGCGGCGCTGGCGTTCGGCGGTCATTTGCAGTTCCATTGTCTGGGCGATGCGTTGCGGCGGTTGGATGTCCTGCAATTCGACGCGGGTCACGTCCACGCCCCATTGATCGGTCACTTCATCGACCACGGTGCGGATGCGCGAGTTAATATAATCCCGCGAGCTAAGCGTTTGGTCCAGTTCCAGCTCGCCTACGACGCCGCGCAGGGTGGTCTGCGTGAGTTTTTCGATGGCTTCGGTAAAGTCCGCAATCGCATAAACAACCTTCACCGGGTCCACGATGCGGTAATAGAGGATCGCATCAATCCGCATGGTCACGTTATCTTTGGTGATCACGTCCTGCGCGGGGAAGTTGAGCACCTGCTCGCGCAGGTCAATGCGGTTGGCGCGCTTCTTGCGCCGCCCCACGATTTGCCCCTGCGGGTTGATCACCTGCTCGGTGTACTCCAGCGACTTGATATTTTCAACAAACGGCAGGATAAAGTTGGGTCCGGTGTTGGCAATCCGGTTAAACTTGCCCAGGCGCTCCACCACCGAGACTTCACTCTGGGAAATAATCAAAATTGGCAAAAGGGCCATCCTCAATGCTCCTCCATGGGCTTACCCCTAAACAAATTTCAGCCTGATCTATGTTAACTCTAACACGATTTTCCCGAATACTCCGCCGCTTTCCAGCGCGCGGTGGGCTTCGACGATCTCTTCCAAGCCATAGGTGGCGCCGATGACCGCGTTCAGCTTGCCATCGAACACCAGTTGCATCACGTCCAGATAATCCGCGTGCGGCCCCATCGTGCTGCCGATGATGCTCACATGCCGAAAGAACAACATCCGGTTATCCAGCTCGAAGGTGCGCCCGCCGTGTTCCCGACCGTCAGCACCCGGCCCCCGGGCCCGCGCTGCACGGATGCTCTGCATCATCGTGGGGGCGCCCACGTTATCCACCACCACATCCATCCCGCGTTTCTGGCTGGCCTTGAACACCGCTTTGGACCAGTCTGGGTCGCGGGAGCGGTCCACCACATAATCGGCACCGAGTTCCTCGGCCATGGAGCACTTGACGCTATCGCTACCGACCACATAGGTGATGCAGCCCAGCAAGCGCGCAATCTGCAAACAGGCGGTGTTGACCCCACCGCTGGCCCCCACGATCAACACATGCTCGCCCGGCTTGACCCCGCCCCGCGTGATCATGCTGTGCCAGGCGGTTAAATAAACCAGGCTGGCGGCAGCAGCCTCCGCAAAGCTGATTTCCAGCGGCAAAGCCAGCAAATTCCGCACCGGGTACACCCGATATTCGCAGTACGTGCCGAAGATGTGCTCCCCGATGATGTTATAGCCCCGGCACATGTTCTCTAGGCCACGCAGGCAATAGTCGCAGCCCGCGCAGCGCACCTCGCCGGGGTCCAGTGCCACACGGTCCCCCACCTGCCACCCCTCAGTGCCCTCTCCCAGTTTATCAATAGTCCCTGCGGCATCCGCCCCTAAAATATGGGGGAAGTTCAGCGAAAAACCGGGGATGCCTTCCCGCATCCACCAATCCACCCGATTGAGCGCCACGGCCTGCAAGCGCACCCGCACCTGCCCAGGGCCGGGTTCCGGCAGGGGATAATCCTCCACCAGGCGCAGGTTTTCTGCCGGTCCATGCTCGTGCAAAAGGACTGCTTTCATCGCGTTCATCCCGCTCCTCAACCAGCAATTCAAACAGATGTGATCTCGATGAGGCGAGGAGGGCCGCCAAAGCCCGCCTCTGGTGCGGGGCTAGCGCAAGCCTAGCTCGTTGCGGGCAATCACCAGGCGCTGAATTTCGCTGGTGCCCTCGTAAATTTCGGTAATTTTGGCGTCGCGGAAGTAGCGCTCCAGCGGCAGTTCCTGGCTATATCCCATCCCGCCGTGAATCTGGATGGCTTGATGGGTGATGTACATGGCGGTTTCGCTGGCAAAGAGCTTGGCCATGCTGGCGGCGGTGGTGTAGCGCGCCTCGGTGCGGGTGGCTTCTGTTTTGGCGTGGGCGGCTTGGTAGGTGAGCAGCCGACTGGCCTCCAGGCGCGTCTTCATATCCGCGATTTTTTGCTGGATCATCTGAAAACCGCCGATGGGTTGCCCAAAGGCCTGGCGTTCCCGCGCATAGTGGACGCTGGCTGCGTAGGCGGCCTCGGCCAGCCCCACTGCCTGTGCAGCAATGCCAATGCGCCCGGCATCCAGCACCGTCATGGCGACCTTGAAGCCCTGGCCCACCTCGCCCAGCACGTTCTCGACCGGGCAGGCATAGTTGTTGAAGATGATCTCGCTGGTGGCGCTGGCCCGAATCCCCAGCTTGGGTTCTTTTTTGCCGCGCTCAAAGCCTGGCTGTTGGGTATCAATCAGGAAGGCCGTAATGCCCCGGTGGCCTTCCTCGGGGGCGGTCATGGTGAAGAGCACCACAAAATCCGCCACCGGGCCAGAGGTCACCCAGCTTTTGGTGCCGTTGATGATGTAGTGGCTACCTGCGGCGTTGAGCACGGCGCGGCTGCTCATGTTGCCGGCGTCCGAGCCGCTCATCGGTTCGGTGAGGCTATAGGCGCCGATGGCCCGGCCTTCGGCCACCGGGCGCAGAAAAGCCTGCTTCTGCGCTTCTGTCCCGAACTTGAGTAGCGCGGTCCCGAAGAGCGAGTTATTCACGCTCATGATGGTGCTATGGGCCACATCGGCG
>JAAUUD010000137.1 GCA_012031655.1 Anaerolineae bacterium
CGTTGGCTTCGTTCTGGCGATCCTGCGGGATGAGCGTGGCCGCCTGGACCAGTTGGGGGCGCCCACTGCGCACGATGAAGCCGCGCCCGGCGGGCAGTTCGGCCTGGCGCACCTGGCGGTAGAGCCGGGGGTCAACTTCCAGCGCTTCGACTGCGCTATCAGATTGCAGGCCCAGGCCATAGCGGTACATCTGAAAGACCTGCTTCAGCAGCGCATCGCCGCCGCCGGACATGCGGCTATCTGGCCGGGCGATGATGATGTGCAGGCCGTTGCGCTCGTGGTTGCGGGCCAGCACGCTCAGGTCGCGCAAGTAGCGGTCAAAGCCGATCAGGCTCAGGTCATCATAGTTATCAATGAAGATGTAGAGCTGGCGCGGCTGGTTCTCGAACTCGGCAAACAGGTTCTGGACCAGCGGCTCGATCTGTTCTGGCTCGCTGATGGTGGCCAGCACATGCGGCAGGCGGCCCAGGTCGTAGCACTCGCCATCCGTAAAGAGGCGGCGGCGCGGGTCCACGAGCACCATGGCGGCGCGGTTGGGGTCGGTCCCGGCGGCCAGCCCGGCGATCCAGGTTTGCAGCAGGGCGGTTTTGCCAGAGCGCGGCGGCCCCACCACCAGAAAGTGCGGCATCTCGGTGAGCTGAAGGGCGAAGGGCTGGAGCTCGTCATCTTCGATGCCCAGCACCACGCCTGGCCCGCTTTGCCGTTCTGGCGGCAGGCTGGCATAGAGCGGCTCGTAATCAATGTACGTCGGCAGGCGGTCGATGGTCAGCGGGAGGTCGGGCGCATCGGCGGGCAGGCTGGCGGCCAGTTTGGCGGCCCACTCCAGCACCAGCGCCGAGAGCTTGCTGCTCAGGCGGTCCAGCAGCAGGTCGGCCAGCGGGCGGTTGTCGTTGAGGTTGCGGTGTTGCTCGCGGGACTCTGCAATTTCCTGCTCCGTGAGGCCCAGCGGCGCGGCCACCTGAAATTCGAGCGGGGCGGTGTGCAGGTCGCGCGGGACGGTGATCAGGCCGCGACCCTGCACCTCGCGCAAGATGGGCGCACCGCGCCCCACCAGGTTCATGTATTCGTCTGGCGTGGTTTGCTGGAGCGTCATGCGCGTGCCAAAGAGCGTAAAGACCTTGGCGTTCATGGCGCTGGAATTGCTGGCGGCCACGGTAAAGTGCAGCCCCACGTTGCGCCCCTCGCGCAGCAGGGCAATCAGCGGCGGGATGAGGCCATCGTAGTTCTCTTTGATCTCGTCAAAATTGTTGATCATCACCAGCATGGCGGGCACGTGTGGGCCGCGCTGGTCTGCATTGTAGGCCACGATATCATCGGCGCGGGTCTGGATGAGCGCTTTGCGGGCTTCGAGTTGCTTGTTCAGGGTGCGGAAGAGCCGCGCAATGCGTTCGTTATCGTCCGCCAGGATCACGCTGCCCACGTGCGGCAGGGCCTCCAGACTTTGCAGGGCGCGCCCGCCAAAGTCCAGAATGTAGATGTGCAGGTCGCGCGGGCTGTGGGTGGCCGTCAGGCTGAGCGCCAGGGTCCGCAAAAAGGTTGTTTTGCCCCAGCCCACCGCGCCAAAGATGGCCACGTGGCCGCGCATCAGGTCCAGGCGCACCAAATGCTGGCGCCCCCGGCTGGGGTGGTCCATCACGCCCATGGTGGCTTGCAGGATGTGCCCCGACTGGCGCCAGATGTCTGGCAGCCAGGCTGCTTCACCGGCCCGCCAGCGCGCCACCGCGCCATTGAGCAGCGGGAAGGGCCTCCCCAACCCGGCGCTGAGGTCGGTCAGGGGGGTGTGTTCGTCCTCCGGCACGTAGAAGGGGTCGAAGGGCGCGTCCAGGGGCAGGTACTTGGGCAGGGCATCTGGCCAGGACTTGCGCTGCTCCGCGACTTCGGCGGCGTGCTTACGTTGCAGATAGTCCATGTACTTGACCAGCGCGTTCGAGATGGTCAGGCCCTCGTCGCGCTCGGCGGCTTCTTCGTCCTCGTTGCGTTCCAGGGCGGCCACCAGGTCCGGGTCGTCGCTGATGCGCTCGTAGTTGGCGCCGGCCTGGGCCACCTGGATCAGTTCGGGCGTGTCGTTGCCGATCTGCAAATAGGCGCGGCCCGGTTTATCCACCGGCAGATAGGCGGCATCGGGGCGGCGCAGCAGCTCCTGGCTATCTTCGCGGCCCTCCACGCGCAGGCAGATTTTCCATTTGATGTTGGCGCGCATCTGGTCGCTGATTACACCGCCGGGTTTCTGGGTGGCCAGGATCAGCGACACGCCAATGGCCCGCCCCAGGCGCGTGATGCTTTCTAGCTGGGCTTTGTACACGGCGTTGTCGCCCTGGATCATCTCCGCGAATTCGTCAATGATGATGAACAGATGCGGGAAGGGTTCGATGGTTTTGTGGTAGCCCCGGCGGCGGTAATCCACAATGTGCTTGACGCGGTTCTGGGCGATGATGCGCCCGCGCCGGTCGAGTTCGGCCTGGATGGAGGCGAACACCCGCGCCACAGCGCTACGGTCCAGGTTGGTGACCACATCGATAGTGTGCGGCAGGTGGCGGAATTCCTCAAAAGCGGCGCCGCCTTTGAAGTCCACCAGCAGGAAGTTGATGGCGCTGGGGTCGTAGTTAATGGCCAGGTCGCAAATCAGCGTCAGCAGCAGCTCGGACTTGCCCGAACCCGTGGTTCCGGCGATCATGCCGTGGATGCCGGATTTTTGCGCGTCGAAGACCAGTCGGGTGGGTTCGTCCCCGGCGCCTTCGCCCACCTGCACGCCGGGCCACTCGGCGCCCTCGCGGGTGCGCGCCCAGTTTTTCAGGATGTTGAGGGGGTCGAGGTCCTCCACGCGCTTCATCTTGAGCAGGTTCACGCTGCTGGGGATGTCGATGGGGCGGGGCAGGCCGGGTGTGCCTGGCGGGGCTTGCTCTCGCAGGCGGGCGATGAAGCGCCGCATGAGCTGGTTAGACTCGGTGGGGTAGTGGTCCAGCAGGATTTCGGCCAGGGGGCGGCGGTCTTCGGGCTGGCGCTCGCGCTCGATGCGCTCCAGGGTCTCGCTGGAGAGGTTCATGGGCAGCGCCACCTGAACTCCAGCGGCACCTGGCTGACCTCGCGCCGCACCGCGATGAGGCCGCGCCCTTCGATCTCGTTAAAGGCGGTGCCGCCACGCCCCACCACGGCGGAATAGTCGGCGGCATCGGTGAGCGTGAGCACCATGCGGTTGCTGAACAGGTTAAAGAGCTTGCCGCCGACCGCGCCCGTGGTGGGGGCTGTGGCCGCAAAGAACAAGCCCAGGTTGCGCCCTTCGCGCATCAGGGTAACCAGGGTAGGCAGGCTGTCTTCGTAGTTTTCTTTGATTTCTGCAAAGTTGTCGATGACCACCAGGATGGCGGGCAGGCGGGCTTCTGGCGTGCGGGCCTGCTGGTTAAAGACCACCAGGTTATCGGCGGCTTCCAGCACCAGCTTTTTGCGCTCCTCAATGGTGTTCCGCAGGATGATCAGCAGGCGGCGGTAGCGGTCGTCCTCCTCTGCGCTGATGACGGCGCCAACATGCGGCAGGCTGCCCAGCAGGTCCAGCGCACGCCCGGCAAAGTCCAGGATGTACACCTGAAACTCCTGCGGGGCGTGGGTGGCGGCAAAGCTGGTGATGAGCGTCCGCAGGAAGGTGGTTTTGCCCCAGCCGCTGGCCCCAAAGACGATCAGGTGCCCATCGGCCATCAGGTCCACTTTCACCAGGCGTTGCAGGGCCGCGCCGGGCTGGTCCATCAGGCCGACGGTGGCTTGCAGCACTTTCTGGCGCTGGTGCCAGAGGTCCGGCTCCCAGGTCATGGCGTTGTTGGGGGCCATCCAGTGCGCCACGCCTTCGTTGAGCGGCAGCGAAAGCTGGCCCTTGCTGCGGCTGTATTGCTTGAGGGTCTGAAGATCTTCTTCGGGCAGGTATTCCGTGCTGATGGGCATATCCAGCGGCAAAAAGCGCGGCAGGGGGTCTGGCCAGCGCTTGCGCTGTGGGGCGACCGCAGCGCGGTTTTCTTCGGCGTATTCGTGCATCCGGCTGACGATGGCCTTGGAGAGTTCCTGCTCCTGCACGGCTTCTTCGCCCGCGTCCTGGCGGATTTCGTCTTCTTCCCAGATGACGATGGGCGGCCCGCCAGCGGCCTCTGCCGCGCTGCTGAGCACCCGCCGCGAGGCGCGATAGGGCGCGCTGGCGTAGGCCGTCTGGACCAGTTCGGGCACTTCGTTGCCGATCTGGAAGTAGCCGCGCCCCGGGGTGCCGGGGGGCAGGTAGGCGGCCTCGGTGGTGCGCAGCAGTTCGCGGCTGTCGCCAGGGGACTCCACGCGCAGGCAGATTTTCCACTTCATGTTGGCGCGCATCTGGTCGCTCACCACGCCTTCGGGCTTTTGCGTGGCCAGGATCAGCGACACGCCAATGGCGCGGCCCAGGCGGGCGATGCTTTCCAACTGGGCTTTGTAGAGCGCGGCGTTTTCGCCCTGCACCATTTCCGCAAATTCATCGATGATCACAAACAGATGCGGGAAGGGTTCAAACGTCTCGTGCAGGTTCTTGCTGCGGTAGTCCACCACGTGTTTGCTGCCGCTGCGGCTCAGGAGGCTGGTGCGGCGGTCCAGTTCGGCCTTGATGGAGGCAAAGAGGCGGTCTACGGCGTTGCCTTCCAGGTTGGTGATCACATCTACGCAGTGCGGCAGCTCGCGGAATTCATCAAAGGCGGTGCCGCCTTTGAAGTCCACCAGCAAAAAGTTAATGATGCTGGGATCGTAGTTGATGGCCAGGCCCACGATGAGCGTTAGCAGTAGCTCGGACTTGCCCGAACCGGTCGTCCCGGCGATCATGCCGTGCACACCGGATTTGTTCTGGTCGAAGATCAGCTCCTTGATGCCATCCGCGCCGATGCCAATCGGCACGCGCAACCATTCGGCGCGTTGCGGGGTGCGGCTATCCGCCCAGCGTTGCGGAAAGCGCAGCGTTTCGATATCCACGCAGCGGTTCAGCTCCAGCAGGTCCAGCGCGTTGGGCAGCGCCCCGCCGGCCCGCAGGCGCAGTTCGTAATCTGCCAGGGTGCGGGCCACCAGCAAGGCGTCTTCCTGGGGCAGCAGGTCGGCTTCGCCCACGTAGCGCGGGGTGTTCACGTCTACTTCGGCATAGCGGAAGGCCAGGCGCAGCCGTTCGTGATGGCCTTCCTGCACTTTGTCCAGCCGTTCAAGCTCCAGCACGGCTTCGCAGGCGCTGGGAATCTGGTCCGGGCCATCGGTCAAAAAGAGGATGGCCGCGCCCAGTTCGCGCCCCTGCTGCATGATCATCTCGGCCACCAGCGACATCTCGCGCAGGTAGGCGGCGCCCTGTTCGTCGGCGGGCAGGTGCAGCAGATCAACCACCACCAGCATCAGGGGCAGCGTGACGTCGATGCCCTCCGCATTGCCGGTTTCCGTGAGGCGCTGGGCGCGGGTTTGCAGGGTCTTGCGCAGCTCGCGCCAGAACTCCGGCAGGCGCGGGATGGCTTTGCGCTCGTAGGACTGCACGGTTTCGCCCGCAAAGCACAGGCGGCTGTTGCCCTCGGCGGTGCGGGTGTGGGGCAGTTCGCGCGCCCAGTCCCAGCTGCCGCTGGCCCGCGCCAACCCGGTCCCCACGATGAAGAGCTGGGCATCCTGCGGGGCGTGGAAGCTGGCGTAGTGGACCAGCAGGGCGTTCACGTAGTCGTAGAGGGGGCGGGTTTGCGAGCGGTAGGTGTCTGGGTCGGTGGTGGTGTTGCTGACCGTCCGCTTGATGCCGGGGTCCACGTAGTAGATGCCCAGCGAATTACGGACGATCTGCGTTTTCTGGGGCCTGTTTATCCTGCTCGGTGGCCGCTGGCACGGGGCGCAGGGGCAGCGTGATGGGCACATCGCCCACAAAAAGCGAATCTTCGCAGAGCCGCCGGGCGGTATCCAGCAAGGGGTGGCTGGTGGCGTCCTGGCCGGTCATTTTGAAGATCACGGTGGAGGGGCGGGTGCCCAACGCCCCAGGGCGCAACACGCCAAAAGTCGTGGTCCCCCGGTGCGGCGCTCCCAGACGCGGGTGCGGGCGCGGAGCACGTTTGGCAGGTTGACGCGCTGCACCAGGCGGCGCGTGCTGCGTGGGTCCGGGTAGTTGTGGTAGTAGTGGTCGCGCTGTTGCTGGTGGTGGCCCAGCATCTCGTGGCGCAGGTCCACCAGGGTGGCGGCATAGGCTTCGTCCTGCGCTTCCTGCTCCCGGCGCGATTGGTTGGCGCGCTGGAGGGCAAAAAACACCGACCCCAGCATGGCCGCACCCATCGGCACAATCATGATGATGCTGCGGCCCTGCCCGCTGAAGGCCAGCGCCACATAGCCCACCACCATCGTGAGCGGCAAAAGCAGCTCAATGATGGATTGGCCGCTATCCAGGGCGTTTGGCGGGGCGGGAACCTCGATTTCTTCTTCCGGCAGGGGAGGTTGGATGCGCGGTGGGCGATCAATGGTTGTGGGCATCGCGTCTGTCCTCGGCAGGGGGAGCAGCACCCCAGGGTTGTGCAGGGGCGTGTTCCCGGCTGGCCATTGTTGCGTGCTGTTGAGGCTAGTATGGGCGAGCTTGCTGATTTTTGCAACCAATAGCCCCGGAAGCAAGCCGGGCTGGGCTACTAAGTTTGGCGGGCTTGGGATACCATTAAACAGGGCGGGGCGCTCGGTGCGGCACCCGGTCCACGCAGCACATCGAGTTTCCAGGGAGGCGCGAACGATGAAACGCTGGATGGTACGGGGGATGGGGCTGGCGTTGGTCCTGTGGCTGGGTGTTGGTAGCCTGGGGGCCCAGGGCAGCAGCTTTCGGCTGTTGCTGAACTACCACATCGAAACGGACCAGGGCGACGGCTACTTCTTAGAGACCTACTTTAACCTGGTGGATAGCAGCAACCAGATTTTAACGGAACTCGAGCCGGAGCGGGTGCGCCTGGAACTGGCCAACGGGCAGGTGTACGACGACATCGAGCCGGTGCAGCCGCGCACGCCCATCCATATTACACTGGTGCTGGATGCCAGCGGCAGCATGCGCGGCGCTAACCCGGCCATGCGCGAGGCCGCCAAAGAAGCCGTGGCCAACGCGCCCGAAGCCGCGCAGTTTTCCGTGATGGCCTTCAATGCCACGCCGGTCGTCCTGCAAGAGTTCACCTCGGACCCCATCCAGACGGCCAACAGCATTGACCAGGTGAACTCCAACAGCCCGGGCAACAACGGCACCTGCCTCTACGATGCCGCCTACGAAGCCGTGAGCCGCATCGCGCAATCCACGCCGGGCCGCCGGGCGGTGATCCTCTTTACCGATGGGGTCGATGAAATTCTGGAAAACGGCGTGTTTCGGCCCTGTAGCCAGCGCACGCTCAGCCAGGTGATTGACCTGGCCCGCGACCCCGCCAACCGCACCCCGATTTACGTGATTGGGATGCAGGGCCAGGGCCAGGATGCGCGCCAGCTTAACCGACAGGAACTCAGTGACCTGGCCCTGAACACCGGCGCGACCTCCGCTTTTGGCACGCAGGAGGAGCTGAACACCCTCTTTGGCCGCATCATGGCTGCGTTGCAAAGCCAGTGGTTGGCCCGCCGCCTGGCCTACCCCAATGCGGGCGAGCAGGTGGCCACGCTCACCGCCATTCTGGAAGACGGCACCGAGACCGAGCCGCTTAGCCTGACGATCAACCCGCCGCGCGACTTCCGCGCGCCGGAGGTGCTGAGCGTGGCGCTGGGCGACCTGTTCTACGACGCGCGCGCGGATGTGGTGGAGCTGAGCCTGATTGTGACCGGGAACGCCGCCGTGGCGACCTATCGCATGTCGATGGTGCAGGCGGGGCGGACGGTGCTCAGTGAGGAGTTCCCCGGCGGCGCAACGCAGTTGGAAATGCCGGTGAGCGCGCTGGTGCCGGGAGAAGAATACACCCTTGAGTTGCGCGTGCTGGGCGAAGATGGCGCGTTGCTGCTGCCCGAGCCGCTGGTGCGCGAGTTCGTGCCAGATTCGGAAACAGCGCCCTTTCCGGTCAATGTGGCCGTGCGGACCGTGCGCCCGGCACCCGATGGCGCCAACCTGGAGGTGCTGTTTGATGTGGTGGGCGCGGAACAGATCGATAATATGCTGGTCACCGTGCGGGAGAATGACGGCAACGTGGCGCTTTCTGGCGTGGGCGGGGAGGTGCGCGGCCCGAACTTTGGCCAGTTTAACCTGGAGCTGGCCCGCCTGGAGCCGGGCGAAGAATACGTGTTGCAGGTGATGCCCTACAGCGCAAATAACCAGCGCCTGTTGCAGGAGCCAGTCGAATATGCGTTTATGGACCCGCGCCCGCGCCGCGTGCTGGCCTTGCGGCTCGAAACCACCTATGACGCCGAAGCCGACCGCGTGCGGCTGGATTTCATCGGTAGCAATATCGATCAGGTCAATAGCTGGCGCGTGACCGTCCGCGAAGAAGAAACCAACAACCGCGTGGGCGATCCGCTGATTGCGGAAGGCGCGCCAGAGAGCATCAACCTGCCCGCGAGCAGCCTGGCGCGGGAGAGCGGCTACATTGTTTCGGTGATGCCGCTGGACAGCGCCAACCAGGGCTTGCTGGAGGCGCCGGTGGAGGTGGGCTTCATCTATCCTGCGGAGGACGTGGGCCTGCTGGAGCAGATCGGGCGGACGGCGGGGCAACCGGTGGTGCTGGTGTTGCTGGGGGTAGCCCTGCTGGGCGTGGTGGGCTACCTGGGGGTGG
>JAAUUD010000138.1 GCA_012031655.1 Anaerolineae bacterium
AGCACCGCTTGCTCATCCTCCGGGGAGAGTTCCGCGCTAAAGTCGTAGCCGGGGGATGCTGTTGGTGCGCAGGGCGGTCAGGATGACTGTGTCGCTGCTGCTGATCTGCCAGCTCCGGTCATCCAGAAAATCGGCGGGTTGCTCGTCTGTGGCGCGCTCCGCCAGGATTGCCGCCCCGCGCGCGCGGCTTCTGGCCCATACACCAGGCTATAGGCATAGGCCACGGTGTCCCAGGTTTCTTCCTGCGTCAGGCGGGCATTCCAGGGTGGCATGATGCAGGTATCGCTGCTGCGCTGGCCATTCCAGGTAATGTCAAACCATTCTTCCGGCGTGACGCCCGGCTCGCGCTGGGCCAGGGCAGGCATTGCACAGGTGAAGCCCGCAGCAGCTGGCCCATCGCCCAGGCCGCTGGGCCCATGGCAGGCGGCGCAGTTCTGCGCGAAGGAGGCCGCTCCTGTGTTCATGTCAAAGCTGGTCGGCAAAACCGTGGGCACAGACGTGGGCACCACCCGCGTCCGCACAATTTCTGGCTCGGATGACGTTTGAATACAACCCACCAGCGCCAGCGCTAGCAGGGCACTCAGGCCGAGCAACACCTTAGGAGAGATGTTCATCAATGGATGTCCTCAATGCATGTGCGAATAAACAGCCTATTCATTTGGAGGCAAAGCCTGGGGCAGCACCTCCACCTGAACAAGCAAACGCAGCCGGGACCCCTGAGCCATTGCGCGCTGGCCAAGGTCAATAAGCTGCGTTAGCTCAGCTTCGAGCTGGGCGGCTTTCTGGCTCCCCAGCCGATAGCTGATGTAATCTGGAACGGTGGTTTGCAGGGCGCTCTGGAGGGCCTGGGCAGCCTGCAAAACGGCGCTGGCTGGATAAAAACGCAACTGCTCTGGCTGCTGAAAAGGCGCCAGCGGCAGCTTGAGGTTGCGGTGCAGCGGGCTAAACAGGTTCGGCTTGCTGAGCAGCTCCGCCAGCACCGGAAAGCCTTTCACAAAGCCTGGTTGTTGGGGTCGGCGGCGGGCACATCCTGCCAGGGCGGGTCGGCTTCCAGATAGGCAGAAAACTGCGCGCGCGCGTGGCGGTCGTAGCGGGCCTGTTCTTCGGGCGGCAGGTGGTCGTAGATGCGCTGCATCAGGTCCAGGCTGGCGGCGCGGAGGTCTTCGGCGCGGCGCTTGCGGTCCGTGCTGGTAATGGGGCCCAGTGGCGGCAGGATGTGCAGCGTGATGCGCGGGCGGCGCAGGCGCAGCAGTTCCCGCCAGACCTGGTAGCTCCCGCCGATGGCAATGGGCACGATCACCGCGCCCGTCATCAGCGAGAGGTAAGCCGCACCAGGCTTGACGTCATCCAGGCGTTTTTCCCAGGTGCCGCCCTCCGGGAAGAGCGCCAGTTGGTGCCCGGCCTTCAGCACCTCTAGCATGGCCTTCAGGCTGTCGCGGTCGGCTTCGCCGCGCTGAATGCGGATGACGCCCAGCTTTTCCACCACCAGATTGGCCGGGAAGAGCAGGCGAAAATCGCCTGGCCCCACGGCATAAACCTCTGGCGGCAGGTTCATCATCAGGACAATTGGATCGTAGGTCGATGCGTGGTTGGCGGCATAAATGGCGGCGCCGCTCTGCGGAACATGTTCCAGACCCGTCACGGTGGTGCGGGTTAGCAGGGCTTGCAGAAGGCGCCCCAGCGGGCGCAAGCGTTGGCGTAGTCGATGTTGCGGCTGCATGATAATCGCCATTATGGCGCAGCTTGCGCGGGCTGGCGAGTATCCTTTAACACCAATTTTTAGGGGACTTTTGGCATATTTCCGCCAGGTGATGCAGCCAAAACCCCCTGATCGAGGGAAATAGAGATTAGCCCATCGGCGCTGTGCGGGGGTATAGTAACATGATACGGTAGTTAAATCGTATGCAATGATGGGGGAATGCCATGGCCACTCCACAGGCAAAATGGTACGCGCTCGCGCCGGACCAGGTTCTGGCGCAGGAAGAAGTCAGCCAGGCTCAGGGCCTCTCTACCCAACAAGTCCAGACCCGCCGGGATCGTTTTGGCAAAAACGAGCTCCCCACCCAGGAAGGCACCACCCTCCTTCAGATGATCATGGGCCAGTTTACGGACATCATGATCATCGTGTTGCTGGTGGCAGCGGGGATTTCCCTGGCCATTGGGGAAGGGGAAGACGCGTTTGTGATTGTGGCCATCGTGATCTTGAACGCCATCATTGGTGTGTATCAGGAACGCCAGGCCGAAAACGCGCTGGCGGCGCTTTCTAAGCTGCAAACGCCTTTTGTGCGGGTGCGCCGGGGGGGGCAGGTCGTGCAGGTGAGCGCGACCGATCTGGTCCCCGGTGATATCGTGCTGCTGGAAGCCGGCGACAGCATCCCTGCGGATGGGCGCTTACTCCAGGCGGCCAACCTCAAGGTGGATGAAGCCGCGATGACGGGCGAATCGCTGGCGGTGGATAAGGTCGTTAACTCTCAGGAGGATAGCGTCCCGCCGCCCGCCCTGGCTGACCGGCACAACATGGTTTATATGGGCACCTCGGTGACCTACGGACGTGCGGAGTTTGTGGTCACCGAAACCGGCTTGAGCACGCAATTGGGCAACATCGCGGCCTTGCTGCAAAGCGTGGAGCAGGGCCGCACGCCGCTGCAAGAACGCCTGGAGCGGGTTGGGTATTGGCTGGCCGGGGGCGCCCTGGTGGTGTGTGTGATCGTCTTCGTGGCGGGTGTTTTGCGGGATGAACCCTTTCAGGAGATGTTCCTGACTTCGGTGAGCCTGGCGGTGGCCGCCATTCCCGAAGGGTTGCCCGCCGTGATCACCGTGGCGCTGGCCCTGGGGGCCAACCGCATGGTCAAGCGCAACGCCCTGATTCGTAAGTTGCCCGCTGTGGAAACGCTCGGCTCCGTGACCACCATCTGCTCGGATAAAACCGGCACCCTCACCCGCAACGAAATGACCGTGACGACGCTGCTATTGCCAGAACGCTCGCCCATCACCCTAACCGGAGTAGGCTACGAACCCGTAGGCCAGTTTCTGGAAGGTGAAAAACGCGAATCACTGCATGTGGTCAATGATGAGCAGCTCGCGCGCGCGGTCCAGGCGGCGGCGCTGTGCACAGATGCCCACGTCCAGCGCGAAGGCGAAAGCGGCCCCTGGCGCATCATTGGAGACACCACCGAGGGCGCTCTGTTGGTGATGGCCCAGAAGCAGGGCTGGATGCGCCATCAACTGGAAGATGACCTGCCGCGCGTGGGGGAAATCCCTTTCACAGCGGAGCGCAAAGCCATGACCACCCTGCACAAGCCCGGCGCGGACTTCAGCAGCGGGTTGTTTGCCCAGGCGCCCTACGTGGCATTTGTGAAGGGCGCGCCGGATCAATTGCTGGCCTGGTGCGAAGCCGAAATCCTGCCTTCTGGCCAGGCAGCCCCGCTGGATGACGCCGGACGGGAGCAACGTCAGGCACAAATTGAAGGGCTAGCGGGCCAGGGCATCCGGGTGTTGGGGGTCGCCTATCGCGCCCTGGATAGCCTGCCAGAGTCGCCAACGCCGGAAACGGTGGAGCGTGATCTGTGCTTTCTGGGGCTGGTGGGGATGATTGACCCACCGCGTACCGAAGCAATGCAGGCGGTGGCCGTGGCGCGGCGGGCGGGCATCCGCAGCGTGATGATCACCGGGGACCATAAACTGACGGCAGCCTCGATTGCGCACCAGCTCAATATCCTGGGGCCAGAAGTGCCGGAAGGCGAAGGCGTGCTCACGGGCGCAGACCTGGACCAGATGACGCCCGAAGCCCTGCAAGAAGTGGCCCGCACCACGCGGGTTTATGCGCGGGTGTCGCCAGAGCATAAGCTCCGCGTGGTGGAAGCACTCCAGAAGAACGGTGAAATTGTCGCGATGACGGGCGATGGCGTCAACGACGCGCCCGCGCTCAAGCAGGCCAACATTGGCGTGGCGATGGGCATCACGGGCACGGATGTCAGCAAGGGGGCGGCGGACATGGTGCTGACGGACGACAACTTCGCCAGCATCGTTGCCGCAGTGGAGGAAGGCCGCACCATCTACGACAACATCCGCAAATTCCTGCGCTACCTCATCGGCAGCAACGCAGGCGAAATCATCACCATGTTTGGCGCCATCATCGCGGGTCTCAAGTTGCCCTTGCTGGCCACGCAAATCCTGTGGGTGAACCTGGTGACCGATGGCCTGCCGGCCATTGCGCTGGGCTTTGAAAAAGGCGAGCCGGACGTGATGGACCGCCCCCCGCGCTCCCCGCGCGAGAGTATCTTTGCGCGGGGCGTTGGGATGCATGTGGTCTGGGTGGGCATCTGGATGGGCGCTGTTAGCCTGATCAGCTTTATTTATGCGCTCAACCAGCACGGCGGCGAGGTCTTCGACCCCACCGACGAAAACCTGGCGATTGCGCGCACCATGGCCTTCACCACGCTCTCGATTGCGCAGTTGGTGCACGTGATGGGCATTCATGCGGGGTCCGCTGCGTTTCTGGAGGCGCCCATCTGGGAAAGCCGCTGGCTTTTTGGCGCGGTCCTGGGGACTGCTGCCCTGCAAATCGCGGTGATTTACCTGCCCTTCACCGAGGAACTGTTGGGGACGGTGCCTTTGCGGGTAGAGGAACTGCTGGTTGCCTTCCTGCTGGCTTTTTCGATCCTGCCACCGCTGGAGGTGGATAAGGCCATCTTGCGGCGCTACGAAGCTCGGCGGGCGGCCTTGCGCCATGGCTGAACCACAACCGCTCCCTCAGGAAGTCGAAGTTGAGCTGACCGATATTGCGAATGGCGGTCAGGCGCTGGGGCGTGTGGCGGGCAAAACCGTTTTTGTGCCCTATGCCCTGCCAGGCGAGGTGGTGCGGGTGCGCCTGGTGGATGACCGAGGCCGCTATGCCTTTGCGGAGGGCTTGCACCTGCTGGAAGCCTCTGCAGACCGGGTGTTGCCGCGTTGCGCGCACTTTGGGCCGGGGAAGTGCGGCGGTTGCACCTGGCAGCACATGGCCTATAGCGCACAAGTTGCCCTGAAAACCGACATTGTGCTGGACCAGCTCGAGCGCGTGGGCGGTTTTGCCGATGTCCCCGTCGCGGTGACGCTCGCCTGCCCGGACGCCTGGCATAATCGCCTTTCAGCGATGCTCTACCCTCTGGCGGGGGGTGGGTTGGGCTTTGCGCGGGTGGTGCCGGGGGCGGCGCTGGCCATCGAAGAATGCCACGTCATCACGCCCGCATTGCTGGCGCTGGTGGACCAGCTCGATTTTGCGCTGGAGGGTTGGCAGTGGGTAGAACTGCGCGACAACAGCCTGGGCGACCTGATGGTTACGCTGCGCCTGGCCGCGGAAGAAGCGCCTGAACTGGAAATTGACTTCAAAGCCTCGGTGAACCTGCTGCTGGCCGAGGATGAGCCGGTAAACCTGGTCGGCGCGACCCATTTGCGCTACCCCTTGCGCGGCCAGAGTTACCGCGTGACAGCCGGGTGCTTTATGCGGCATAATATCGCGCAGCTCGAAGCGCTGTTGGACCTGGTGCAACGCTGGGGCGGGCTGGCTGAGGGCGGCGCAGTACTGGACCTCTATTCAGGTAGTGGCCTGCTGGCCAGCGCGCTGGCGCCCCTGGCCAATCACATCACCTGCGTAGACCAGCATCCACCCGCTATGACGGATGCCGAAGAGAACCTGGCCGCCTATGGGCACGTGGACCTCATCGAAGGGGCGGTGGAAGACGTGCTAGAGGACCTGGAAGCAGGCTATGATCTGCTCATCCTGGACCCTCCAGCGGAGGGCCTGAGCCTGGCGGCAGTCGATGCACTGGAAGCGGTGCTGCCACGCCGGGCCCTGCTGGTTTATGAAGACCCGGCGGTGCTGGCGCGGGATGCCAAGCGCTTGCACGGGCGCTATGGCTATCAGTTGCAGGTGGTCCAACCCATCGATTTTGCGCCACAGAGCTACCGTGTGACGACGCTCGCGCAAATGGAGAGAAAACCCTGAGATGGAACTTCAAGAAATTCTGGCGAAGGTAGAGCCAATGGCCCGGCAGGCGGGCGCCATCCTGAAGGAGCACTTCGGGAAGCCGGAAGCCCATACCAAAAAAGGCGATGTGGACCTGCTTTCTGAGGCGGACAAAGCTTCGGAAGCCTATCTGCTGGCGGTGCTGAAGGAGGCCTTCTCTGCCTATGCCGTCATTGGCGAGGAGGGCAGCGACTATCACCCCGGGGCGGGCGCGCCGGATTATTACTGGTATATCGACCCGCTGGATGGCACGACGAATTTTGTGCATGGGCTGCCGCATTTTTCCGTGAGCATCGCGCTGGCAGGCATTGATCGGCGCCCGGTGCTGGGGGTGGTGTACGACCCGCTGCGCGACGAGTGCTTTACCGCTTATCAAGGCGGCGGCGCCTTTTTGAATGGCCAGCCGCTACGCGTGAGTCAGGCCGAAAAGCTGGTCGATTCCCTGGTGGTTACGGGCTTTCCTTATGACCGCCGCACCAGCCCGGAGAACAACCTGAAAGCCTTCAACGCGATGTTGTTGCGCGCCCAGGGCGTGCGCCGGATTGGTTCGGCGGCGTTGGACCTGGCCTATGTGGCGGCTGGGCGCCTGGATGGCTATTGGGAAATGAAGCTGCACATGTGGGATTGCTATGCGGGCATCGTCCTGGTGCAGGAAGCCGGGGGCCGCGTGACGGACTACCGCGAAAGCGAGCAGTTGCTCTACCAAAAGCACCCGCAGGTCCTGGCCACCAACGGCAAAATCCACAACGAGATGAGCGTGGTGCTGGTCACGGCGCGCTAAATCCGTGAACCTGCTGATGCTGAGCGGCGATAGCGCCGCCGCCCAGGGCCAGGAAGGGCCTTTTGCCGCGTTGCTGAGCCGCTTTGCTGCTCACTGGGCGCGCATCGACATCCTGTGCCCACCCATCCCGGCGGCCAAGCCAGTGGCCTGCCGCTTTGGGAACGTCTACTTCCATGCGTCAACCAGGCGCAAGCTGGCCCAGGTTGCTTTTATCCGCCAGCAGGGCACCCGCTTATTGGCGGAACGGCGCTATGCCGTGATCACCAGTCACGATTACGGGATTTTCCTCAATGGCCAGGGGGCGCGCAGGCTGGCACGGCAATCTGGCCTCCCCTGGGTGAGCGAACTGCACCATGTCGAGGGCTACCCCCGGGCCGCAACGCCCCGCGAACGGCTCTACCGAACCCTGGCGCAACGCTATGTGCGCGCGGTGCGGGATGAAGTCGCTGCTTTTCGGGTGGTTAATCAGCAGGAGATGCCGGGCTTTTTGCGGGCGCTGGGCGTCCCGGAGCAGAAAATCCACGTCTTGCCCTCGCTTTACCTGGATTTTGAGATCTTCCGCCCTGGCCCCGCCGTGCCCCGCTACGATGTGCTCTTTGTGGGGCGGCTGGTGCCCAACAAGGGCCTCTTTACCCTGCTGGAAGCGTTGGCGCGGGTGAAGGCTGCACGCCCCCAGGTGCGGCTGGCCATCCTGGGGCAGGGACCGTTGCGCGCCGCGCTGGAAAAACGCATTCTGGGCCTGGAACTGACCGCGAACGTGGAATTTCTGCCGCCTGCCGCCGATGCCAGAGCCGTCGCGCATCACTACCGCGAGAGCCGGATGCTGGTCTGTGCTTCCACCAGCGAGGGCGGTCCGCGCGTGACGGTGGAGGCGATGGCCTGCGGCGTGCCTGTGATCTCCACACCCGTGGGCGTGATGGGCGACCTCATCGTGGATGAGGAAAACGGCCTGCTCTTTCACTGGGATTCCGCTGCACTGGCCGCGCGCATCCTGCGCTTACTGGGCGATGCAGACTTACGGACGCGCCTTGGCACTGGCGGGCAGCGTAGCGTGGCGCATTTTGCAGCCACGGAGGTCATCGCGGGGTATGCGCAGGGCTTGCAGCGCATCGCGGCGGAGGCAGCGCGGTGAAAGTCCTGATGATGGTGCAGCAATTGGATGAGACGCACTGGTTGCGCGGCTTTACGGTCGGCTGGGTGCGGGCGCTGGCGGCAGAGGTCGAGCACCTGCACGTCCTGACCCTGGAAGATGGCCCGGCCACTCTGCCCGCAAACGTGACGGTGGCTTCGATGGGCAAAGAACAGGGCCACGGGCGCGCCAAGCAATTGGCTGCCTATTACCGCACCCTGGCGCGGGTTGTGCCCCGCGTTGATTGGCTCTTTAGCCACATGACGCCGCGCTACACCTGGCTGGCAACGCCCCTGGCGCAGTTGCATCGCAAGCCACAGATGCTCTGGTTTACACATCGCCAGGTGAGCACCGAACTCCGCCTGGCGCTGGCCGCCGCGCGCTGGGTGAGCACCGCCAGCCCGCAGAGCTTCCCGCTGGCGCATCGCAAGGTGCAGGTGCTGGGCCATGGCATTGATGCAACGCAGTTTGCCCCCGACCCGTTCACCCCGCTGGATCAACCGCCGCTGGTGCTGGCCGTGGGGCGCATCACGCCCATTAAGCATCATCATGTGTTGTTGCAGGCGGCGGCGTTGCTGCGTGACCAGCACGGTGACCCACCCGTTCAATTTGCGGTGGCGGGTGCGCCGGCTGCCCTGGTGATGCCGAATACCTGACGCACTTGCAGGCACAGCAGGCCGCACTTGGGGCCTGGGGGGCGGACCGCGTTCGCTGGCTGGGGGCGCTCCCGGCGGCAGAG
>JAAUUD010000139.1 GCA_012031655.1 Anaerolineae bacterium
GCGATAAACGGTGCCACATTAAGCGCGTGATGATGATGCCGTCACCAGGCCGATGGTCATCCCGGCAAGCAGGTGATGATCATCACCATCCACATGCTGAAGTAAACCACCACGCCGAACATCGGCAAGATGACGCCTTCGTTGATGAGCCCCCCGCGATGATGCCCGCCAGCCCCACAATAGAACCCACCGACAGGTCAATCCCGCCGGTGAGGATGACGAAAGTCATGCCGATGCCCAGGATGGCGTTAATGGCCACCTGCTTGGTCAGGATGATCAGGTTATTGGTCGTCAGAAATGAGTCAGAATAGACCGTAAAAAAACCCGAAGATGAGGATCAGCGCAATAAAGGCACGGAGCTGAAACAGAATATTTTGCACCCGTACCCGGCTGGCTTTGGAACGATCAGCGCCGCGCGCCACGGCGCCTGCGCCACCCGTATTTTCAAGACTTTGCATCCTTTAAGCTCCTAATTTCACCATTTCGTGTCCGATGGAAGATGCTTCTACCAGTGCTTCTTCGGTGGCATGGGCACGATCAATTTCTGCCGTAATGCGCCCTTAGACATCACCAGAATGCGATCTGCCATGGCCATCACCTCTTTGAGTTCTGTCGAAACGAACAGCACGCCCAAGCCTTGCTGGGCGAGCTCGGTCATGATGTCAAAAATTTCTTCCTTCGCGCCCACGTCAATGCCGCGCGTAGGTTCGTCCATCAGCAGCACCTTAGGATGGGTCAGCAAGGCTTTGGCCACCACCACTTTTTGCTGATTCCCGCCGCTCAGGGAGCTGATCAGGGCCTGGGCATTGGGAACCTTGATCGAGAGCTCTTGGATCAGGCGCCCGACGCTCTCTTTTTCTTTGCGTGATGAGAGGAAAAAGCGGCTGAGGTATTGCTTGAGGCTGGCCAGGATCATGTTATGCGCCACGGAAAGCGACTGAACAAGCCCTTCACGCTGGCGGTCTTCCGGGATGAGCATGATCCCGCTCTCAATGCGTGCGGCAATCGACTGGCCGCTGAGCCGCTTTTCATCCAGCCAGACGTCGCCGTGGGCAAAGGGATGCAACCCCATCAGGCACTCAAAAAGCTCGGTACGTCCCGAACCCATCAAGCCATAAATGCCCAGAATCTCGCCTGCATGGAGCGAAAACGCAACATGATCCAGCAGATAGCCCTGTGCTTTGCCTTCTCGCGCCAGCGTCAGGTTGTGAACCCGCAGGACTTCAGGCCCGATGGCGTGTGCTGCCGGGGTGTAGATGGCCGAGGCTTCGCGCCCCACCATTTTTTCCACCATCCACTTTAACGAAACCTGTTCCATGGGCGCTTCGGCGACCAGCCTGCCATCGCGCAGCACGGTCACATAGTCCCCAATTTGCAGGATTTCTTCTAGCTTGTGCGAGATGTAAACAATCGAAACATCCTGTGCCTTGAGTTCTTCGATCACGCGCACCAGCACGGCCACTTCGGCATTGCTCAGGGCAGAGGTTGGCTCATCCATGATGAGAATCTGCGTGTCCAGCGCCAGCGTTTTCGCGATTTCAACAATTTGCTGTTGGCCAATACGCAGGTTCGCCACCAGTGTTTTCGGGTTGATGGGTTGTTCCAGCCGGGCCAACAGTTGCGCGGCGCGCTTTTCCTGCGCCCGATGGTCAATCAACAGGCCGCCCGTCGTCAGTTCGTGCGCGATGAAGATGTTTTCGCTCACGTTCAGGTTCGGGAACAGGTTGAGCTCCTGATAGATGATGCCAATGCCCAGGGCCTCTGCTTCGCGGGGCGACCTCGGGCTGATCTCGCGTCCATCAAGCAGCAGACGACCACTGGTGGCAACTTCCACACCCGCCAGGATTTTCATCAGGGTCGATTTACCCGCGCCATTTTCGCCGATCAGGACGTTGACCTTCCCCTGATAGATGTTGAAGTCAACCTGATCCAGCGCGACTGTGCCGGGATAATTTTTGGTGATTTGCTCCGCACGGAGGATAACCTGATCCGGCGTCATGAGTCGATCACCTCCAGCGTCACGGGCACAATTTCCAGATTGTTGCGGTCGCTGAGCATAAAGGTCCCGTAAAAGCGAATGGTCTGGCCCTGGATGGTTTCCAGATCAATGGCCCCCAGCACGGTTTCCAGCACTCGCGTCTTCATGGCATCCGAAACCTGGGCAAATTCCGTCTGGTTGGTGAAGTCATTGAAGTTGATGAAGCCCACCGCATCGCGCAGTGAGGTGTCGCGCCCCCGGATCACCGGTCCAATGGCCATTGATGCATCCGCGTTGCCGTCGTAGGGGGCAACATCCAGCGTCATAAACCCAATGCGAGATTCCGTGTTCACTTCCAGCACCCGTGCTTCGCCCTGCGTCACAAAGCTAAAGGCGCCGCTGCCAGAGCGGCTGCCATGGGCGGCAATCGCGGCGTTTTCGTCCGCATCAATGAGGGCCATCAGCGCTTCAAAGGCAACGGCGCGTTCGGTGATGGCGGACCTGTATGCGCCCTCCCAAATCTGGTCGACGTACTCGGTCACCACAAAGCCTTTTTTCGCTTCCTCATCTTCTTCCAGGGAGCGAACGGTGGCGATGTTGCAGCCTGCGGTGGTGATGAGCAGCATCAGGAATAAGGCTGTGCCTGAATATATATTCATGTCTGTTTTTTTATTCCGATGCCTGGCAAAAAAAAGTCTTGGCATTGCATAGTTCCTATCAGTTTTCACGAAGCTAACAAACGCTGCGCCGTAAAACGGTCCGTAACCAAAACGTTGATCCAGCCGCCTTGCATGGCACCGCAAATCGCAGGCACCTTCCGTGCGCCGCCGGCGATGCCAACACTCCGTTCCAGGCTGCCGAGTTGCTCCAGGCTCATGCCAATCACGCGCTGGCTGAGGGTCGTTCGGGTGGGTTGACCATCGCCATCAAAAAACTGCATGCAAATGTCGCCAACGGCACCGGCTTCGCGCAGGAGCTCCAGTTCATCGGCCTGAAAAACATTGCCGCTGCTGGCCAGCAGCTTAGAAGGCTCCAGCGCCCCAATCCCGACCAGCGCCAGGGTAATGGTTTGGAACAGGCTCAGCGTTTCTTTGACAAAAGGGTCATCCAGCAGCACCTGGCGGGCTTCTGCGCTGCCCACCACCCCAGGTGCGGGCAAAAAACGCGTTTCGCCGCCCAGCAGATTGGCCAGTCGTTCGTTCAGGCGGGTGGCGTGGCTCTGTGCAGAGGGGTTGCCAATCCCGCCCAGAATTTGCACGACGCGGGCATTCATCTTGCGATTGATAGGGCGCATGGCGTCCACCATGTGCAGCAGGGAAGAACTCCACGAGGAGATCCCGACCACTTCTTGCTTTTTGAGCGTGTTTTCCAGGTAGAAGGCCGCCGCAGAACCGATGGCGCGCAGAATGTGCGGATCATCATCCTGAGAACAGTCTGCCACGATGACTTCTTTAAGCCCGTAGCGCTGCTGGATGGCTTCTTCCAGTTCAGGGTAAACCCCGGCAGGCATGTTGACCGTAACCTGAACGATCCGTTCTGCTTCGGCGCGTTTGAGCAGGCGAGAAACCGAAGCCTGCGAAATATCCAGTTGATCCGCAATTTCGGATTGCTTGTGTCCCATAACATAATAAAGGTGGGCAATTTTTGCCATCAAGCGGCGTTCTTCCAGGCTTGCCATTGGACTATTCCTGCAACTGGGGATATGATCAGCCCAGCTATCTAAAAATCGAGAGCGACACTCTTTTGCGCTCTGTGCTTGCATAACCATTCGCCAAAGAATATATATGCAAGTATGCATACCATAACATGAAAAAAGGTTCGCTGTCAAGCAACTGGCGGGCCGGGCTGGCAAGGAAAAACACATGTCAAAAATTATGGTCCTGGGCAGCATCAACATGGATGTTGTGGCACGCACGGCTCGCCACCCGCGCCCGGGCGAAACCGTCTTTGGGCACGATCTCCAATACTTCCCCGGCGGCAAAGGCGCCAACCAGGCAGTGGCCGCCAGTCGGCTCTATCCCCAGGTTTACCTGATTGGCAAGCTGGGGCAGGATGCCTTTGGTCAAACGCTGCACCAGTTTTTGCAGGGCGAAAACCTGGACCTCACGCACCTGATGCTGGCTGAGGCGGCCCCCACGGGCACGGCACTGATCATCGTGGACGAAAATTCAGAAAATAGCATTGTTGTGGTGCCTGGTAGCAACGGCAGCCTTACCGTGGAAGATGTGGCCGGGGTCCAGCCCGTGGCGGGCGATGTGGTCGTTTCTCAGTTTGAAGTCCCACAAGCGGTAATCCGCGCTGTGTTCCAGCGGGCGCGGGCCAGCCAGGCCATAACCCTGCTGAATGCAGCCCCGGCGGTGCCTTGCCTGCCGGACCTGCTGCCCTTCGTGGACTACCTGATTGTCAACGAAACTGAACTGGCCTTCTTCGCCCATGCGGAACCGGGCGAAGCAGAAGTGCTGATCCAGCAAGGCAGGGCGATCCGGGCTTTTGATGACCAGTGCATTGTGGTGACCTTAGGCGCAAAAGGCAGCCTGTGCATTGCAGGCGAGGCGGTCATCTCGGTGCCGGGTTTTGCGGTGCAGGCCCTAGACACCACCGGGGCAGGCGATTGCTTTGTTGGCGCGCTGGCTGCCGGGTTGGCCGGTGGCGGTGATCTGCGTGATGCGCTTTATTTGGCGAACGCTGCTGCGGCCTTGAGTGTCCAGAAAGCCGGGGCTTCGCCGTCGATGCCTGGCCTGGATGAAGTCCGCGTCTTCATGCAGCAGGCCACAGAAGTTAAAGCAAAGTTGTGAAAGCCCTGGCCTGGGCGCAGTGGCGTTATAGCGGCACCTGCGCCTGCCTCAGCAACCCCGCATTCTCATTAACCCGCACCCCCCCAGATCACACGCTCATGCCTCCTGTGATGAAGCAGGAACGCGCCAACCCCCGCGCCATTGAGGGGATGCGGGCGCTTTTGGGGTCAACCTGAAGCCCAGCAAGATGATGGGCGAAGCCTCGGAAGGAAGGCTCTTTGATATTGGCTACCGCAATGGGATTAGCCCGGTCCTGGCCGTGCCCGCAGCACCCGTGCCAAACGGCGCCAGCGCAGGCTAGCACTCACTGGCTCAACCAGGTGGGCCGCTCCTGGGGTACAGCGCCAGCCATGTTTTTCTGGCCACCTGGCAACTGACGCATCCTGGCCCGCTCACTTTCTTTAATGAGATAACCTTAAGGTGTAGCCATCTTCGCGCTGATTGATGCCTGGCATGGAGGGTGCTACCGTTACATAATTGGCCAGTGGGGGGCAGGATGGGCCTTGCGTTCACTAGCGCACCAGGGCAGGGTGTGCCACCTGGGCAGCTTGGCGGCCCAGCCGAAAATGGCTCAGGTGACCTATAGATGATGCCGGGGGAAGAGCCATAATGAAGGCTGGCCTGGCCTGCCGCTGCTCCGGGTGCGCTGGCCTTCTTGTTTCAACAGAAAGGACCGACATTTGAGGACGCTAAAAGGGGTGATTCTGGACCTTGATGGAACCCTGGTAGACAGCAACGACGCACACGCCCAGGCGTGGGTCGATGCCATGCAGGCCTTTCACTACAAGGTCAATTTTGAGGACATCCGGCCCTACATTGGAATGGGCGGCGATAACCTGTTGCCCGCAACCCTTGGCCTGGAAAAAGAGAGCGAGATGGGGCAAAAAGTGTCCGAAGCCCGGCGCAATATTTACAAAGACCGCTACTTTCCCCAGGTGGTGCCCTTTGATGGTGTGCGAGCGCTGGTGTCTCAATTGCTGGAGGATGGCTATCAGCTGGTTGTGGCCAGCTCCGGCAAAAAAGAAGAGGTGAAAGCCAACCTGCAACTGGCCCGGATTGAAGACCTGGTGCAGGAACATCTGTCTGCGGACGATGCCGAGCGCTCTAAACCCGAGGCAGATATCCTCCAGGCGGCGCTGGATAAACTGGGCCTGCAAGCGGAGGACGTGGTGATGCTTGGCGACAGCCCCTACGATGTGCAAGCGGCTGCCAAACTCCGGGTGCCGGTGTTGGCGTTGCGTTGCCGGTGGGTTCCCAGACCAGGCGCTCAGCGGCGCGCTGGCCATTTATGATGACCCCGCCGACCTGCTGAACCATTATCGCGAATCGGTGCTGGCCAGAGCCACCTAGCGGGTCGAGGTAAACCCACCCCGGGGTTTACCTCGTGGCCCGAAGGTCTGGCTGTTGCTATTCGATAACGAGGCTGGCAGCGATGCTTTCCGCCAGCGCTGGGTCGCCTCCCAGAGGGGCCAGCAGGCCAAAGTAGCTGTCTACCTGAAAGACGTAGAGCGTGCCGCCGGTGCCTGCTTCTTCGAAGGTGGCGCGGATGGCCGGATAGTTCCCCAATTGGATGGCTTCCTCGGCACCCATATTGCCGGAGCCGACAATAGCTACCCGCAGGAGGTCAAAAACTTCCTCAAGGGTCATGCTGGCGGGCATATCCACCTAGGCAAAAAAAGATCAACAGCACCAGTTGCTCGCCTTCGGTGACCACCGGTAACTGGGTGATGTCCGCCAGCAGCTCGCTCTCTGCGCTGGCGAACTGATAGGTTGCGTCGTTGATCTGCGTGACCCAGTCAGCGGGGTATTGCATGGTCACAAAGGCGCCGATGTTGGGATCTTGCGCCACGCTCAGTGTTTCCAGGTCACCACTGGCGGCGGGGGGCTGTGCTGCGCCCCGGATGGCTCGCGCTTTGCCACCACAGACCAGAGCACCCAGATTAGCGTCTGGAGCCTGGCAGCACCCTCTGCCCCCTAGACCCCTATTGAGTTACAGCTATCGACCCGAACCCTAGAAAACGAACCCAAGAAAGGAAATTCGACCATGCGCTACCTACTGCTCTTCCTGTTGAGCCTGAGCCTCTTCCTGACCGGTCACGCCGCGAGCAGCCAGCCTGGAGCAGGTCGCAGCCTGGGAGGTTTACACCCTGCGCTCTCCCCATTTTGACATCGCCCCGGATAGCAGCGTGATCATCACGGGAGATTCCAGCCGCGACGCCCCCATCTGGGACCTGAACAGCATGGCCGAAGTAGGCGTGCTGAACGTGCCCAAGAACAGCACAGGCATCGCCTTTAGCCCGGATGGCGCCTGGGTGGTGGTTTCTGATGTTGAAGATCAATTGACGGTCTTTGCGGCGGATGACTTGGAAATGCGGTCGCAACTCTGCCAGCGGGGTTGGGCTACCCGGTGGCGTTCTCGCCGGATGGCGCCCAGGTGGCGGGCACTCAGGATGGCCGCTTTATGGTGTATACCTTCGCTGATTTGCTGCCATAGTCCGTGGTTGGGGGCAAGCTCCAGGGTTTGCCCCACCGCGCCCGTTGTGCCCGCCGGGTGCCCTGCCAAACCGTCGGGTTCAGCTCAAGAGAAGGGCAGCCCAGCTATGCGCCTTCCAGATCGCTCACCAGCACCAGCGCCTCCCCCTGGCAGAGAAGCTCAAGGCGGCTGCGGGCGGCACCCAAGGTTTACCCACCCCAGGCGGCCCACCGTAGTTCCTGCGCAGATCGGTTGTTGGGCTGGCGCGTCGGGTCATGCCAGGGTGGCGCGCAGGCAGCCAGACCGCGCTCGGTCTCGGCCTGGTCAAAGCCCGCGTAGCCCAGCAACAACCCCTGGCACGTGGGTGGCGTGGCATAGTAGGCCGAAACCGGCGCCACAACGACGCCCGCTTGCCGGGCACGCTGCGCCACGGCAACATCCGAAAGGCCCTCCGGCAACCAGGCCACCAGGCTCAAGCCGGCATCGTGCGGGCCCAGCGGCCAGCCGATGCGCTCCTCAAAAAGGGCGGCAAAGGTCGTGCTGCGTTCTGCATAGAGCTTGCGCATCCGCCGGATGTGGCGCATAAAGTGCCCCGCCGCGATAAAATCCGCCAGCACGACCTGGCTTAGCGTGTGAGTGTTGGTATCCAGGGCGCCACGCAGGTGCACAAAGGCCCCCAGCAGGTCTTCTGGCACCACCACATAGCCCAGGCGAAGCGTGGGAAACAGCACTTTGCTAAAAGTGCCGATGTAGATCACGCGGGCGCTGGTGTCCAACCCCTGCAAGGCCGGGATGGGCCGTCCGGTGTAGCGAAATTCGCTGTCATAATCATCTTCAATGATCCAGCCCTGGCGCTGCACTGCCCAATCGAGCAGTTCCAGCCGACGCTTGAGGCTCATCATGATCCCCAACGGATATTGCCGGGAAGGCGTGACGAAGGCGACTCGTGCATCCGGGGCTGTGGCCGCGCCAGCCTGGATGACCAGCCCTTCGCTATCCAGTGGCGTTGGCACCAGGCGCGCCCCTGCCATGGTGAACGCCCGTTGTGCGCCGCCATAGCCTGGCTCTTCAATGATGACGCGCTCGCCGGGGTCGAGCAGGATATGCGCAGCCAGGAAAACCCCCTGCTGCGCGCCGCTGGTGATGATAATCTGATCCGGGTGACACACGACCCCGCGAGAGCTGGCCAGGTAGGTTGCGATCCCCTCGCGCAGTGGCGCATAGCCCGCCGAAGCCGCATGATAGGTGAAGTGGTCGCGCTGGGGGTAGCGATGGCGGATGGCCATCAGCCGGGCCCACACATCCAGCGGAAAGTGGGTCATGTCCGTGGCACCGTAGCGAAAGGGGCAGGGCGTGCCCCTCGCGCACGGCTCCGGCGGGCCAATCGGTGATGGCTGCTGCCCG
>JAAUUD010000140.1 GCA_012031655.1 Anaerolineae bacterium
CACCTGGGCGCATCGGGGTAGGGCACCCGCACAATGGGGGCAATATCCATCGCGGCGTAGGCTCGGCACATCCAGGCAAGGGTTTGGCGGTCCAGGGGAATGTGTTCGGTATCCAGAAAAGCCCAGTCCAGCCCAATACGCTGAGCATAGGCGGCAAAGATCGGCGAGGCAGCCAGCAACGCAGACCCATAAACCCGTTGCCCCCGGCGGAGCGCCGCCGCAAGTTGTTGACCATCCATGGAGGTTTAGACCTTGCTAAAAAATAGCTTATCAATGACTATAACACATGAGACGTCTGATCTCTTTACTGACATTACACCAGAGCGCAGCATTCGTCAAGCGCGCCAAAATTGACTAGGATAAAGCATCAGATATGGCGGGGAGAACGGGCTTGGAACACGTATCAGGAGCACCATCGCGGAATCGCACGGTACGCGATTATGTAAAAGAGTATATTGTGAGCAACAAACTGCAACCCGGCGATTCGCTCCCAACCGAAGGGGAATTGGCGGAGCGCCTGGGCGTAGGGCGTAGTTCCGTGCGCGAGGCCGATTAAATCTCTGGAGTCGCTGGGCATCGTGGAAATCCGCTGGGGAATGGCACCTACGTGCGCGAGTACAACCTGACGCCCGTGCTGGAAACGTTTCTCTATGGCGTGCAGTTGAACCTCAAGACCCTGTGGGATCTGCTCAAAATCCGGCAGTGGCTAGAAGTCGCGGTGCTGGATGAAGTCATCCAGGCGATTGGCGAAGCGGAACTTAGCCAGCTGGAAGGCATCTTGGCGGAGTGGGAAGCGCGCGCCGCCAGGGAAGAAAGCTTTTCGGACCTGGACGAGCAGTTCCACCGCGTGCTCTATAGCATTCTGGATAACCAGATCATGCTGCAACTCTCCAATGTGTTCTGGATTTTGAATAAGCAGCTCCGCACCTCCGGCCAGCAGAACTTGCAGATTGGGATGGGTCAGCAGACCGTTCAGGAACACCGCGCCATTCTGGAGGCGATCCGCGCCCGCGACCTGGCCCGTGCCCAGGCCGCTGTACGCCAGAGTTACGCCCACGGCATGGCGGGTTTGCTGGCGTTGCTGGACGCAGGCGAGGCATGACCAATTGCTTGACAATCAAAACGCGTCTCCCTAGAATGGGTTAGGATGTCAGATGTCAGACGTCTCCACTGTAGCCCGCCAGAGGAGGTGGCACACGCGTAACTCCATATACCCTAAAGTCGCTTCGCTTTTCGCCGAGATAATTTAGATAAGGACAATATTGTAATGAAGTTAGTGCTTCGCTTAACAACACTCGCCCTGGTTTCTGTTTTCGGTTTCTCGCTTTTTGCCCTCAACCATGCTCCGGCAGCCAGCCAGGATGGCGGCGGCACCTACCGCGCCGGTTTTCGGGATGGCTGCGTGCAATCCAGCCTCATCACCACCTGCGGCCACCGCCTGGATGCCACCGTAATGCAGCCCCTGGCTGCGATCCGCTGGACGGCGGATGGCCTGCAACCTCTGCTGGCCGAAAGCTGGCAAGTTGAGGAAGATGGCCGGGTCTTCATCTTCAACCTGCGCGAAGGCGTGACCTGGCACGATGGTGAACCCTTCACCGCCGATGACGTGATCTTTAGCTTTAATGCCTATGCCAACCCTGCGGTGGGGTCGCGCTGGGCAGATAAGCTCTCCCAGGTGGCTGGGTATGCAGAATTCCAGGCTGGGGAAGCAGATAGCCTGGTTGGCGTCACCAAGGTCGATGACCTGACCGTGCGCGTGGAGCTTGCCAGCCCGGCCCCGCTGTGGCTGGAACTCTCCCAGATTTACATCGTCATCTTCCCTGAGCACATCCTGGGCGAAGTCCCCCCAGAAGAGCTGGTTGGCCACTCCTTCTGGACCAACCGCATTGGTACGGGGCCTTTCCGCTGGGCGAACTACGAGCCGGATCAGTTCATTGAACTGGAACGCAACGCGGACTACTTCCTGGGGGCGCCGCAACTGGAGCGCATCATCTACCAGATTTATTCTGATGCGAACACGCACGTCGCCGCGCTGGAAAATGGCGAAATTGACAGCATTGCCTACGAGACCTTGCTGCTGCCTGTCACCGAGGTGGGCCGCCTGCTGGACCGCGAAGGCATCTTCGTGAAGCCGACCCAGGACGCCGGGCTGCCTTCCTTCCTGCGCCTGAACAGCGAGCTGGACATCTTTGCAGACGAGCGCGTGCGCCAGGCCATGATGTACGCCATTGACCGCCAGGCAATTGTCGATAGCCTGTGGGAAGGCTACGCCCGCGTGGCCAACACCTTCTTCCCGCAGGAATGGACCTGGGCAGAGGACATGAACACCTATGCCTATGATCCAGACCGCGCCCGCGAATTGCTGGAAGAAGCGGGGTGGGATAGCAGCCGCGAGATTGATTTCGTCTACCACTATGGCGACTCGCTGAGCGCCGACCTCATTGTGGTGATGCAGCAATACCTGGCGGACGTGGGCATCATCGTCAATCCGCGCCGCCTGGACCCCGCCGTCATCAACGAGATGTACCTGGATGGCAGCTTTGAGCTCGGCTACTTTGCGCTGGGGATTGGGCTGGACCCCTCCGCAGGCGAGACGATGATCGGCTGCGGCACCCTGTTGGCCTTCTCGTACTGCAACGAACGCGTGGACGAACTCTTTGATCTGGGGCTTTCTACGGCGGACCGCGACGAGCGCGCCGTCTACTATCAGGAGATCAGCCAGATTTTGAACGAGGAAGTCCCGGCGGTGTGGCTGTGGTATCAGGTCCGCCCGATGGCCTTTAGCACCCGCGTGGATGGCCTGGTGGAACACTGGCAAGAACAGCCGGTGATCCTCTTCAACCTGCCGGTCTACAACGAGATTGAGACCTGGTCTGTTAGCGAATAATCCAACAGTGCCAGGGGGCGGGCGTTCCTGCGCCCCTGGCCCATTTTTTAAAAATAGCACAGGCTGCGCTGCTTATCGGTGCTGGATGGGCGCGGTGGGGCATACATATGCTGAAATACATTATCAAACGCGTTTTGGTGAGCATTCCACTGCTGTTTGCGATTACGGTGGTTGTTTTTGCGCTCTCGCACCTGATGCCCGGCGACGCGGTGCTGGCCATGACCACGGACCAGGCCCCCATTAGCGAAGAACTGATTGCTATTCGGCGTGGGCAATTGGGCCTGGACCAACCCCTGCCCGTCCAATACGTCAACTGGATGCAGCAGGTCTTGCAGGGCAATTTTGGCTATTCGTACGTGGAGAGCACCCCGGTTAACGAGATGATTGCGGCGCGGGTGCTGCCCACTTTACAGCTCATGGGGACTTCGTTGATCTTCTCGATTGTGGTGGGGGTGCTGCTGGGCTTGGTTTCTGCCCTGCGGCAATATTCCGTGTTGGATTACGCCCTCACCATCCTGGGGTTTATTGGGGTTTCGGTGCCGGTGTTCTTCCTGGGGATGATCCTGGTGTATGTGTTTGCCCTGCGGTTGCAGTGGTTCCCCACCTCCGGGATGCGTACTGCCGGCGAACCCTATTCCCTGGTCGATAACCTGCGACATTTGTTTTTGCCTGCGCTGGCCTTGGCCATCCTGCGGACCGCCGTTTTTATGCGCTTTACGCGCGACAGCGTGCTGGAAGTGCTCAACCAGGATTACGTCCGCACGGCCCGCGCCAAAGGGTTGCGCCTCTGGACCATCAATTGGCGCCACATCTTCCGCAACGCAATGATCCCCATCGTGACGGTGATTGGGCTGAACCTGCCAGTGCTTTTTGCCGGGGCGGTGTTCATCGAGACGATTTTTCAGTGGCCGGGCATCGGGTTGTTGTTCATCGGGGCGGTGAACGACCGAGACGCGCCGGTGATCATGGGGCTAACGCTGATCTTCGCCATCATCGTGCTGGGGAGCAACCTGCTGACGGATATCGCCTACGCCCTGGTTGATCCGCGCATTGCGTACGATTAAGGGGACCTGCCATGCAATCGCAAACGCTCAACGCTTCTCCCGCCGAGCCTTCGGTTGTCCAGATTGGCCCACGCCCCTTGCGCAGCGAGAGCCTGACCCGGCGCGCCTTACGGCGTTTTCGGCGGCACCGCCTGGCGATGTTCGGCCTCCTGGTACTCAATGTTCTGATCCTGCTCTCGGCGCTTGCGCCGCAGATCAGCCGCCATTCTCCTTATGACTTCAACTTGCAAGCGCGCGCCGTGGAACCCTCTGGCGAGCACTGGCTGGGCACCGACCGCACCGGGCGCGATCTGTGGGCGCGGGTGGTGCTGGGGGGCCGCGTTTCGCTTTCGGTAGGGATCGTGGCGGTGGCGCTTTCCACCACGCTGGGCGTTGCCATTGGCAGCCTGGCCGGGTATTTTGGCGGCACGCTGGATATGCTGCTGATGCGCTTTACGGATATGGTCATGACCTTCCCCAGCCTGATCATCCTGATTACGCTGGTGGCCGTGCTGGAACCCAGCATCTACAACTCCATGCTGGCGATTGGCTTGCTGAGCTGGCCAGGGCTGGCGCGCATCGTGCGCGGGCAGTTTCTCTCGCTGCGGCAGGCGGAGTTTGTGACGGCAGCGCATTGCCTGGGCGTTCCGGCCTGGCGCATCATCCTGTTGCACATCCTGCCCAACACGCTGGGGCCTATCATCGTGGCGGCGACGTTTGGCATGGGCAGCGCCATTTTGCTGGAGGCCGGGCTTTCCTTTTTGGGGTTGGGGGTGCAGCCCCCGCAACCCAGCTGGGGCAACATGCTGCGCGATGCCGCCTCGCCAACCACGCTGGAATCCATGCCGTGGATGTGGGTGCCGCCCGGGGTTCTGATCATCATCTCGGTATTGTCTGTCAACTTTATTGGCGATGGGCTGCGGGATGCCTTTGACCCGCGCTCTGACCTGTGAACCTCCGGGGAGTAGACACCATGACGAGCCTTTCCGCTGAAGTTTTGCAGAAGCTACGCAGCTTCGACACCCCCACGATTTGCAACCTCATCGAGCTGTTTGAGGTCCGACCGCGCAACGTGGGCTTCATGAATGGCACGCTTCAGGCGAACTTCCCCGAAATGCCGCCGATGGTGGGGTTTGCCGCCACCGCCACCTGCCGCACGGCAGGCGAGCCGCCCCAGGGCAGCAGCTACTTTGGCCTGCCCGACCAGGCCGAGCGCTTTGCCGAGCTTGCTGGTGCGCCGGTGGTGGTTTTTCAGGACCTGGATCAGCCGGTCTGTGCTGCGACCTTCGGGGAGGTAATGTGCACCGCCTATCAGGCCTTCGGCGCGCAGGGGCTCATCACCAGCGGGGCCGGGCGCGACCTGGAGCAAGTCCGCGCGCTGAACTTTCCCGTCTTCACCGGCAGCACCATCGCCTCACATGGCTACATTCACATCATTGACATCCATGTGCCGGTGCATGTGGGGGGGTGCTTTGTTTATCCCGATGACCTGATCCATGGCGACCTGAACGGCATCACCACCATTCCGCGCGCCATCGCGCAAGAGGTGGCAGCCATTGGCGATGCCTTCGTTGCGGCGGAAAAGATCATGCTGGATGCCCTGCGCACAGAGGGCCTCACCCCGGCACGCTTTCGGGAGGCCATCCACGAGGCGCGCAACCAGATCAACGCCCTGCGGGAGCAGGTTCGGCGCCGCTGATCCTGCCGCAGGGTTGAGCACAAAGCCCCACGCCAAAAAAGCTTTGTTTTCGCGCTGACCTTAACGAGCCAGGACGACATGCGCACTTTACCCCTAGCCGTCAATTGCTGCTATTAACTCTATTTTATTGTTGATGGTTCTGTAATCTACCCCCCTTTATTGCTTTCATGTGGCCGTTGTAAGGTAGAATTGCTGCCCAACCTCCGGGACCAGGATTTCCACCACAGGCTCCATCTGTGTAAATGATGACCAGTTTCAGCATAGGCTGTTTTCTGCGGTGAACTTGTTTCAAATCGCAAATAGCTTGAAAGCTACTCATCAGTAAGGCTTATTTGATTGCGTCGCGCTCTCCATGTCATCATCGGTATAGGTTGAGGGCATTCGTCACTTTGTGCTGGGTCAACTCTGCGTTAAGCTAGGGGAAACGGATTTTCCCTGCACGGTAGACAAAGACCCTGCTGTGGCCAGTTGCATCCCCGAAACCCTGAATGGGTTGGTTGGATTTTGTAACGCTGGGCGAGAAGCAGGTCTTTGACCAGCTCGAGCACCTGCCCGATGACTAGGTGGTTCAATATGAGCTGGTGATGGGCGCGCGGGATTACCGCCCCGACTTTGTGGTGATCCACCCGGCGCGCGGCGTGTGCATCATTGAGGGGAAGGACTGAGCGCTGGGGACCATCCGTTTCGCCGACCGCCTGCCGCGCTAGCCCGAAAAGCCATTTACACTAAATACCTGACACACTCACTGCTTGCTTCCGGTGCCCCACTTAGTGACCTGTGTCGTGGCCTGGTTGCGGAGCCGAAACCGCCTGATAGATATTGAACGCAACCAGAGCGACCATAATCACTGCAATAATTGCTGTGAACACGGTCGCTGTTGCGCCTGTTACGAGTAGCCCCACTCCAATGATACCAACCGCACTTCCAAGATAGATCATCACCCGTTTGATCTGGCTATGTGGGGTGAGGTTATCATCCAGTCCATAATTGATGAGTGCCAAGGCCAGCAAGAAAATACCGATGGCAGCCGCCAGCAGCAGACGATACTCCTCTGTTAACACAGCCTCTGGATACTTTATGGTTTCGGCAAACAGCTTTTTGACGGCCACACCAAACGCAACAAGCGAAGTCGCTAAGAGCAAGTGCCCATAAGACCATGCGAGGGGTTTTAGCGTGGATGTTAAGTCATAAAGCCTGTCAGCCGTATCAGAGAAATACAACCACCATAGCGTGTAGAGGGCGACTAAAGCGGTTACACCAAATACGATTTCCTCAGCACCTAGTGTTGTTCCCTGTGCATCATCCAACACTTTAACAAAGGCTTCCCCAAGCACGATGATGGTGAAAATGCCAAAACGTTCCAACATGTGATGGTTGTCAGCGCCTAATCGTGCCAGTTCCTGAATCACTTCTGGTCGCCCAAAGAAAATAATTTCAAAGGCGATAGCGACAAGCCAGGCAATCCAATGAACCTCAGCCGGCAACACCAGCACCGCTAACCAGATGATGATGCCGCCGCCGAAGCCGGCCATGTATCGAATGGCAAACGCTTGGCTATCAGGATGAGCCATATAGGCCCGCACATACATCAAGATCAGCATAGAACGTACCAACACATAACCCAACGCAAACTGCACAGAGAGATTGCCAAAGGCCCCGCTCACACTCAGGCCCATTGCCGCCACGCCAGCTATCTGGATAAAGACGAGCAACCGATGCCAAAAATCATCAACCACGTAACGATTCTGATAGAGCGTTTCGCCACTCCACGACCACCAGACCACAAACATCATCACCAAAAACTGCCCAAACCCCTCTACGGTGAGGTTATCGCTCAGGAAATTGCCAATCTGGATCAAGGTTGCCACGTAAACGAGGTCGTAAAACAGTTCTAGCCAACCGATAGTGCGCTCGGTATGCTTATGAAATTTGACCTCCTTAAAGTATCTAGGCGACGTGAATAAATCTGACATTATTGCTCTCCTGCTTTTTCTTTTTCCTCACGCGATCCATCATGTTGATACAAGCTAACAAAACGCCCAATGAGGATGGCGATATATAGCGTGCCAATCGAGGCTTCTAAGGCGGAAAGCGACTGCGCGGCGGGGCAATCGGTACGATGTCGCCATAACCTAGTGTGGAGATCGTCACAAGGCTGAAGTAGTTCAAACGCTGCCATGTCATCTCAGTACCGCTTGATGATATAAATGCCTCAGGCGAAAGGCTTTCGGTCACCACATACATCACTGTGAAGATACCCGCCAGCATAAAGTAGATGGAAACTGCCGCAAACAGCACTTCGCGCGTCACCACCTTTGCCTGAATGATAAACAGGACCAACAATGTGATAATCAGCGTCACTTGCACAAACAAGGCAGCATTCCATAGAAGTATAATCCAAACTGGCGCAGTGAAATTGCTGGCGATGGTGATGCCCCCTGCCAAAGCGATAATGATTGCCAACAACACACTGATACTTAGTAACTGACGGTCGCTGCTGACCAGATAAATCGCGCTGCCAGTCAAAAAAAGGTAAAAGCCGACGAATAGCAAAGCAGCTACGGTACCCGTTTCGCTGAACGGGTAGCTGATGTTAAGCAACAGGATTGAAAGGAGGATGAATGCGATTTTATTGCCCCCAGCCAGGCTGTGTATGGTGTCTCTCACGATAAACCTTTACCCTCAATTACTCGGACTGTTATTTAATCCCGACCAACGCCATGCTGACTGCCGTGAGTTTCGCAGCAAGTTCGGTATCATCGCCTTGCGGATGCGGGGATTTCATCGGCCAGGCGCCGGGTCGGTTCTCTTTATTGGGATAAAGAATGCTGTTTTGGCTGAAATATGCACCATTGTGATTTGGCGCATCGTCATCCAGAAGACAGTGGAGCGAGGTTTGTGCTCCTTCAAACCAATTCATCGTGCCCCATTATGCCAGCGAAGGGCCTTAGCACGACATTCTGAAGAAACCGTATTGGACCTGCTGGTGCCAGGTTCGAGC
>JAAUUD010000141.1 GCA_012031655.1 Anaerolineae bacterium
ATCTCGGCGGTGGAGAGGTCTATGCTGGCTGGGATCAGGGCTACATAGGGGCCGACAGGGTTGAGCAGGCGTGGCAATGAGGTTTTTGGGTTCATCAGGAGCGAGTAGCTGCTGCGCGTGGTGCGGAAAGAATCCACCCCAAAGGATGCACTCAGGCCGCCCTGTGGGTCCAGGTCAATGAGCAGCACTTTATAGCCTTTTTCTGAAAGTGCTCGTCCGATGTTGGTCACGGCAGTTGTTTTGCCGATCCCACCCTTTTGATTGGCAATTACCAGAGTTCGTGTCATGAACGCATCTCACGCTTAGCCCTTTCCAACGCCATTATAACACCGCCAGGGGCCATGCAAAAACGCTTGACCACTGGCCAAGCCTGCATGTATACTGAACGGGTCAAGCACCTTTATTAAAGAAACGCGCTAACAAGCTGGGTGGGCCACAGACACCCGGAGCAAACGAGGAGAACGACCATGCCAAAACGGACCTGGCAACCCAAAATTCGCCGCCGCGCCCGCGTGCACGGCTTTCGGCAACGTATGCACTCGAATGGTGGGCGGAATGTGCTTAAGCGCCGCCGGCAGCACGGGCGCCATCAACTGACGGTGAAGCGCAACCACGTGAAGAAGGTCAACTGGAACGCGTAGCCGGTGCAGCGCGCCTGGCGCTTACGTCATCAAGACGACTTCAAACGACTGCGTGAGGCGGGCCAAAGCTGGCGCAACCCAGTTTTGCTGCTCAGTTGCCTGCCAAACGCGCTGCCTCACAACCGCTACGGCATCATCATCAGCAAGCGACAGGGCACAGCGGTGGTGCGTAATCGGCTTCGGCGGCGTTTGCGCGAGCTGGTGCGGGCGCTGCATCCCCAACTTCAACAGGGTTATGATGTGGTGGTGGTGGCGCGGGGCAACTGCGCCCAGTTAGATTATTGGGCATTACGTCAAGCCTTGCTAGACTTGTACCATCGAGCAAAGTTGTGGAGCGGCGAAACGTCATGAAGTGGTTTGGCCTCGCACTCATCCGCCTGTATCAAATGACGCTCTCGCGGGTGATCCCGTCCAGCTGCCGCTACGACCCCACCTGTTCACACTATACCTACGAAGCTATCCAAATGCATGGGCTGCTTAAAGGGAGCTGGCTGGGGCTTCAGCGGATTGCACGTTGCCATCCCCTGGGGCCAAGTGGCTATGATCCAGTTCCGCCTCGCAAGCCCTCGCACAGGTAAGGAGCCTCTGTGACGCGAAAGTTGTTTTCCCTGAGCGGGTTGCTCTTGCTGCTGGTGGTTCTGGCAGCCTGCGGCACCAATAGTGGTAGTTGGGCCGGTGTGACGGCAGTCGAAGAACCGGAAGCCACCTACCTCATCGTTTCCTATCGCGACTTTATCGCTAAAGTAGACCTGGACGGCGACCGCCAGTGGGCCTATCCCGATGACGAGAACCGTGGGCCGGATTTCTTCGCGGCAGCGGCAGTGGATGAGGATGTCCTTTACGTGGGCGATTATGAAGGCGGCGTCCATGCGGTGGACCTGGAAACCGGCGACCCCCTATGGGTCAATGAACAGCAAGCCACCAACCTGTTCGGCTTTATCAACTTCGGCGGCTCGACTGACCGCGTGATTGGTGAAATTGCGGTTGGCGATGGGGTGCTGTATGTGCCAGATGAGCACGGCGTCTATGCCCTGGACCAGTCCACTGGCGAGCGCATCGAAGGCTGGGACCTGGAGACCGAGCGCGCGGTGTGGTCTCAACCGCTCTATGTGCCCGCAACCGAAGACCAGCCTGCCCAGCTCTACGTAGCGTCGTTGGATCAGTATATTTATGCAGTTGACCCTGCCACGGGTGAGGTGTTTTGGAAAACCGATCTGGATGCCGCCGCACCCGCTGCCCCGACCTATGATGCCGAGCGCGACGTGCTGTTTGTGGGCACTTTTGGGCAAGACCTGTTTGCCATCAACGCTGAAGATGGCGCCATTCTGGACCGCTACGAGGTCGAAGGGTGGCTGTGGGACCAACCGACCCTTTCTGAGGGTCAGATTTTCATCGGGGACCTGGACGGCTACCTCTATGCCCTTGACTTTGCCGAGGGGGCCTTCGAGGAACTCTGGTCCGAACAACTCGAAGATGCCAAAATTCGCGCGCAACCGCTGGTGACCGAAGCCTTGGTGCTGGCCAGCACCTCAAATGGACATGTTTATGCCCTCAACCGGGAAACCGGCCAGCAAGAATGGCGCACCACTATTGAAGACGAGCCAGAGCTGCTCAGTCGGTTGATCTTGGCCGAATTTGTGGAAGAAGAAACTGGCGACCTCGAGCCAGTTATCGTGACGGCTACCGACGATGTGAACCGTTTAGTGGTCCGTTTGCGCCTGGAAAACGGCAACACTACCGGCGCCCGCTACGAAACACAAGGACTAACACCCCATGCTAGACCTGATCGTTAATCCGTTCATCACGATGTTGTTGTTCTTCTATTCCATCCTGGGCAACGTCTTTCTGGCGATTGTGGCCTTTACGGTCGTTATCCGCCTGGCGTTGTTCCCGCTTACGCTTCGCCAGCAACGCTCTATGAAGGCCATGCAAGAAGTCCAACCCGAGTTGCGCGCCCTGCAAGAGCAATATAAAGACAACCGCGAAATGCTGGTTCAGAAGCAGATGGAACTCTACCGCGAGCGGAAGATCAACCCACTGGCCAGTTGCTTGCCCATCTTCATCCAATTGCCGATCCTGATCGGCTTGTGGCGGGCGATCATCGCTACCCTGGCGCTTTCTCCGGCAGAACTGCTCAGCCTCTCTGACCGTATTCTGATGCCAGGCCTGGAGCGTGTGGTGCCGATGGATAACCAATTCCTGTGGCTTAACCTGGCCGTGCCAGACCCCTACATCGTGCTGCCGGTGCTGGTGATGGTGACCTCCTATATTCAGCAAAAGCTGCTGACGCCGCCCATGCCCAAGCGCAAACCCGGCGAGCAGCGCAGCGATGACCCCGCCGAGCAAGCTGCCCAGATGACCCGCCAGATGACCACCTACATGCCCATCATGTTCGGGTTTATCTCCCTCACCTACTCTTCCGGCCTATCGATCTACTTCATCATCTCGAATCTGATCGGTATCGCGCAGTACTCCGCGATGGGGAACGCCGATTATCGGCGTTTGCTGGGCCGGGTGCCCCCCAGCGAGGTCGAGTTGGCCGAACTGACGGACGTGCATGGGCGCTTGCGGAAAGCCAGCATCACAGACACGCTCTGGGAAGAAAAAGGTGGGCGCGTGGCCATACCCAGCACTGCCATTGAGGAGAAACGCTCCGAACGCTTGGCCAGGGCCATGGCCAGTGCACGGCGGGCCAGCAGCGAAGCAGAATAGCGCTAGCCAGCTTAGCCCTGGCGAGAGGAATGGGAAGCCATGTCCACAACACGTTCAGTTGAAACGACAGCCAACACCATCGAAGAAGCGATTGAAATTGGCCTGGAGCAACTCCAGGTCTCGCGCGAGAGTGTGATCGTAGAAATCGTCACCGAGCCCTCACGTGGCATCCTGGGGTTGGGGGCGCGGATGGCTGTTGTGCGCCTGACCACCGCGGCACGCCCGGTGCCTGCCCCCTCCCCCTCCAGAACTGATGTTGCCCTGAACCGCGAAAGGCCGGTCCAGGCGCAGGAAGTTGAACCCGACGAAGACGAAGACGAAGACGAATATCTGCCGGTTGGGATGGCAGAAGCCCAGCCTATTCCAGAAGAAGAGCAGTCTGAAGATGCGCGGGCCGGGCGGGAAAAGCTGCTCAAGCTGTTGCAAATGATGGGCGTTGACTCTGCTGATGTGATGGTAGAAAGTTCTGGTTTTGACGAAGCCGACGAAAAAACCAGCATCTTGCAAATTACCGGGGATGACCTGGGCAATCTGATTGGACGTAAGGGCGAGACCCTCTCTGCCCTGCAATACATTACCCGCCTGATGACCAGCCACAGCTTGCAGCGGCGCGTGGATTTTGTGGTAGATGCCGGGGGCTACAAAGCTAAACGGGCCGAAACGCTCCGCAAGCTGGCCAACCGCACTGCCAACCGCGCTGTAGAGCGTCAGCGTACCATCAAGCTAGACCCCATGCCGCCTCATGAGCGCCGTATCATCCACATGACGCTCCGCCACCGGCGGGACGTAACCACCCGCAGCGAAGGTGAGGGCAACTATCGTAAGGTGACCATCATCCCGCGCGAAAACTAAGCGCCCCTGCGCAAGCCGCACACTTGTTCGGTAAAGACCGAACATGGTATAATAAACGTCCTGTCGGGTTGATTGTAAGGATAAAGACCGTGCTGGAAACGCAACGCCCTGTACAATACACCGAAGCCGATATCCAACATCTAGAAGGCATTGAGCACGTTCGGATGCGTCCTGGGATGTATGTGGGTGGGACGGATATTCGCGCCTTGCACCACCTCGTTTACGAAGTGGTTGATAACTCGATTGACGAGGCCCTGGCCGGACGCTGCGATACCATCGGAGTCACTATTCACGAAGATGGCTACATCTCAATCGCAGACAATGGCGCGGGTATCCCCGTTGGTTTGAACGAAAAAGCTGGGATTTCTACCCTGGAACTGGTCATGACGCGCATCGGCGCGGGCGGTAAATTCAACAGCAAAGCTTATAAGGTCTCTGGCGGTTTGCACGGCGTGGGCGTCTCCGCGGTGAATGCGCTTTCTGAGTCGCTGGCAGTGACGGTACGCCGCCTGGGCAAGGTCTACCGCCAGAGCTACGAGCGCGGACGGGCCATCACCCCCGTGGAGGAACTGCGGCCCATGCAGGATGGCGAAAAGACGGGCACCACCACCACCTTTTTGCCTGACCGCACCATCATAGAAGAAACCACTTTTAACTACAACGTGCTGCTACAACGTCTGCGCGAGATGGCCTTCCTCACCCGTGGCGTCACGCTCACCCTGCGCGATGAACGCGAGCAGCCTATCCCGCGCGAGGCGACCTTCTACTTTGAAGGCGGGGTGCGCGCTTTTGTCTACTACCTCAACCGCAACCGAGACGCCCCTGCACGACATCGTCTATGCCGAGCGGGAATATGTGGTGGAGCACGAAGACCCAGAGAAAAGCTTCTCCATCGGGATCGAATTTGCTTTCCAGTACACCGATAACGCCAGTTCAACGGAACTGCGTTTGCCAACACCATCAACACCACCGATGGCGGCCAGCACCAGAGCGGGATGCGCACGGCCATCACCCGCACCATCAACAACTTTGCGCGTAAGACCGGGTTGCTGAAGGACAAAGACCCGAACTTCTCCGGCAATGACACCCTGGAAGGCCTGACAGCGGTCATCAGCATCAAGCACCCCCAGCCGGTGTTCGAGTCGCAGACCAAAGTGAAGCTGATGAACCCGGAGGTCAGCGGGGCCGTATCCACAGTGGTGGCAGATGTCTTTGCGGAATACCTGGAGACGCATTCCCGCGAGGCCAAGCGCATCGTGGAAAAATGCATGACCTCCATGCGTGCCCGCGATGCCGCCCGCAAAGCCAGCGAACTGGTGCGGCGTGGCTCTAATTTGCTGGAAAACACCACTCTGCCCGGCAAACTGGCGGATTGCTCCAGCCGCAAGGCGGAAGAAACCGAACTCTACATTGTTGAGGGTGATTCGGCGGGTGGGAGCGCCAAGCAGGGTCGCGACCGGCACTTTCAGGCTATCCTGCCCTTGCGCGGGAAGATCCTGAACACGGAACGTGCCCGCATCAACCGCGTGCTGGATAATAATGAGGTCCGCGCGCTGATTTCTGCGCTAGGCGTGGGCATCGGGCAGGATTTTGACGAAAGCAAGCTACGCTATCACCGCGTCATCCTGATGACCGACGCCGATGTGGACGGAGCACACATCCGCACTCTGCTGCTGACCTTCTTCTTCCGTTACATGAAGTCGATCATCACCAATGGCCATCTGTTCATTGCACAGCCACCGATTTACCGGCTGCAACAGGCAAGCAGGTGGATTACTACTACAGCCAACCCGGCGAAAACGACGCTATTACGCTAGCGCGGGCGCTGAAAGACTTCAAATCGCCGGATAAGGTGCAGGTGCAGCGCTACAAAGGTCTGGGCGAGATGAACCCGGATCAACTCTGGGAGACCACCATGAACCCGGAAAACCGGCTGCTGCTGCGCGTGACCATCGAAGATGCAGCCGAGGCCGAAAAGACCTTCACCATGTTGATGGGCGATGAAGTAGGGCCGCGCAAGAAGTTCATCAACACCCATGCGCGGAGTGTGCGTAACCTGGATGTCTAGCCAAGGAGTGGGCAGAGCAATGATCATCGGCAGCATGACGCCCCAACAGCTTAAGCAATATCTGGATGCCGGAGACCCGGTTGTGGTGATCGATGTACGCAACCCGTGGGAACTCGAGATCAGCCAGATGGCGTTTGCGCGCTTGATTGTGCTGGATGAACTCCCCGAGCGCATGGATGAAATTCCGAAAGACCAGATGGTGGTCTTGGTTTGTCGGAGTGGAGGCCGCAGCCAGATGGCCGGGGACTTCCTGGCCACGCAGGGCTGGGATCCCCAGCGCCTTTTTAACCTGGAAGGCGGCATCCTGGGGTGGGCGCGCGACGTTGACCCCAGCTTACCCGCCTTCTACTAAGCACCGTCGGTTGTTTGGGGGATGTCGCATCATTTTGTGATCGTCGCCGGGAATATTGGCGCGGGCAAAAGCACGCTCACCCAGCACCTGGCCGAGGCGCTGGGGTGGCGCCCCTTCTACGAAGCCTTTGACGATAATCCCTACCTGGCGGACTTTTACACGGACATGAAAACCTGGAGCTTCCACTCTCAGGTCTTTTTTCTGTCGCGCCGCCTGGCTCATCACCATAGCCTGGCCAACCATACCGGGCATGCCATTCAGGACCGCAGCATCTACGAAGACGCTGAAATCTTTGCCTTCAACCTCTACCAACGCGGGGTGATGAGCGAGCGAGACTACAGCACCTATCAGGCGCTTTACCAGGGAGTCCAGAATTTTTTGCCGACGCCTAGCCTGGTGCTTTACTTGCAGGCACCGGTCGGGCTTTTGGCGGAACGCATCGCGCAGCGAGGACGCCACGCCGAACAGCGCATCGCCATTGATTACCTGGCGCAGATCAACGGGCTGTATGAAACCTGGGCGGCCAACTGGCAACGTTGCCCTTTGCTGCGCCTGGCGACCAGCGAAGTTAACTACCTGGCCAACCCCGCAGCGCTGGATTCAGTAATTGCGAAGATGCGTCAGGTCCTCAGGTGGTGATGGTATCTTCGCCGAACTGCACCTTGGTGGAGAGATGCCCAAAGTGAATTTCATCGCCATCCCGAACGATGCGCGCCTGATTGGGGATGAGCCTGTAGCCGTTCAAAAAGGTGCCGTTGGCACTTTGTAAGTCGGCAATCTTGAGGGTCTTGCCGACGTAGCTGAACACCGCATGTTTGCGCGAGACCCCCATGTTGTCAGCATCAAAACGCGAGAGGTCCACATCAGGCAAAAATTGGGAGTTAGGGTCCAGGCGCCCAATCACAAAATCCCGGTCTTCCAGGGTGATGTCGATCGGATCCGTATAGCCGCGCACGTGCAAGTAGAGTTTACGCTCGATGCGGGTTGAGCCAAAGCGCTGCGTATCAATGACATTCTCGGATGGAGGCAGTGTCTTGGTTGACCAATCCAGCAGGGAATGGCAACGCTCGCAAATTTTGGCGCCATCTGGATTATGGTGTTCGCAATAGCGGCAGATAATCGTCATAGTTGGTTCACTCGCTCTAGTGGTGCGGCCCGGTTCGTTGGTGGATGTGTGTTGGAACAGCGTTCTCTGTGTCAACTAACCTGTAGCTTAAGTCGGTTTCTAGTGCCTGAACGGGCTGCAAGAACTTTTCCTGATAATCTGTGTTAACATTATTTTAATATTTACCCACAAGTTCATTGCCCTATTTCTGTCTATAATGGACCAATCCATGAATAAAGTAAAGCCCAGGACGCCTGTAAATGCCGCTTCAAGGCCCATCTATACGAACCTCTAACGGTCAGGTGCTCACCTTGCCCGAACGCTATCTGGAACGCGCGCTAGATCACCTGGTGCACAAGCGTTATGACGAAGCTCTGTTGGATATGGAAGCGGCTTTGCGCCTGGAGCCGCGCAACGGAGAGTTCCTGGCTACCCGGGGCTACATCCTGCTTCAGGCCGAACGCCTCCTGGAGGCGGAGGCAGCTTTTGCTACGGCCCTCAAGACGGACCCGCGTCAATGGGTGGCCCACTATGGCCGGGCCCTGATGGCAATCCAACGCCAACAGTGGCCTGAGGCACTGGGGCACCTGAGCGTCGCGCAACGCCTGGACCCTCAACGGCCCGAGGTACTGACCCTGCTGGCTGCCGTTTACTATAGCCAGGGCAACCACGAAGCCGCCCAGGCACACGTTCAGCGCGCCCTGGAGGCACTGCCCGATGACGACAAACGCCGCCGCGAGATCAAACGTTGGGAGCGAACCATCAAGCGTCGGGAGTAGCAGGCTGCCGCCAGGCCGGGTGCAGGGCCCAATACAGCAGCCCTATCGCGCCGCCCAGCAGGCTACCCGACAGCGTCCATGGTAGCA